>JAFDHW010000005.1 GCA_019308705.1 Deltaproteobacteria bacterium | reverse complement strand
GGAATCGCCGATCATGATGCACCGGGACAGGTCCAGCCCGTGGGCTTTTTGGGCGGCGTGGAACATGCCGGGCTCGGGCTTCCTGCAATCGCAGTTGTCGCCGGGCGCGTGGGGGCAGTAGAATATGTCCTTGATGCGCGCGCCGGCGGTTTCGGCGCGCCTGGCCAGGCGGGCGTGCACGTCGTGGACCGTCTCCTCCGGGTACAGCCCCCGGCCCACCCCGGACTGGTTGGTCACCAGGATGATCTCCCACCCGGCCCGGTTCAGCAGGGCCAAGGCCTCCAGGCTGCCCTCGATGAGAACGAACTCGTCCCAGGACTTGACGTAGTCCTCCCGGTCCTCGTTCACCACCCCGTCCCTGTCCAGAAACACCACCCGCATATTATTCCGCCACCACGAACGCCTGGTCGAACCCGTCCCGTTGCACCGAGGAAAGCAGCTTCTCGGCCTGGTCCAGGGAAGACGCCCGGCCCACCCGCACCCGGTGGAAGGTCCGGCCGTCCTGGAAAAACCGGATCACGTGGGCGTTGTCATACCGCGCGGAAAGTTTTTTTTGCAAGCGCCGGGCGTTGCCGGGGTCGGAAAAGGCCCCCACCTGGATGGTGAAGTTGCCCGTGTAGAACACGTTTTTGTCCGTGACCCGCTTTTCCGCCGGGGCGGCCAAGGCGGTGATGCGCACTCGGGCGGTGCCCGGGCCGGTCATGCCCAGCTCCTTGGCCGCGGCAAAGGAAAGGTCCAGGATGCGGCCCTTGGCGAACGGCCCCCGGTCGTTGACCCGCACCTGGCAGGAGCGACCGTTGTCCAGGTTGTCCACCCGCAAGAGCGTGCCAAAGGGCAGGGTCTTGTGGGCGCAGGTCATCAGGTGCATGTCGTAGACCTCGCCCGAGGAGGTTTTCCTGCCGTGGAACGGGTTGCCGTACCAGGATGCAATGCCTTCCTGGACGAACCCCCGGGCGTGGGGAAGGGGAGTGTACCACCGGCCTTGCACGTAATAGGGCTTGGGCTGGCCCGGGGCCGTGGGGGGCTGGCTGTGGGGGCGCTTCCCGCAGGACGCCGGCGACAGCGCCAGGAAAAGCGCAAGGGCTATGACGCAAAAAAGCCGGAGCGCGACCCGCATGCGCCCGGCCCGGCTCCGGCATGTATGGATCGACTTCTCCCCGCGGGCGCTCACTTGCCCAGGGAAATCTCCAGGGCCTCGTCCATTCTGTCCACGAAATGGAAGGCGATCTTTTTCTGCACTTCCTTGGGGATGTCCTCCAAGTCCTTTTCGTTCCATTTGGGCAGGATGACCTCCTTGATTCCCGCCCGCTTGGCGGCAAGGACCTTTTCCTTGACTCCGCCCACGGGCAGCACCTGTCCCCGCAGGGTGATCTCCCCGGTCATGGCCAACCCCTTTTTGGCCGGCTTGTTCTTGGCCAGCGAGGCCAGGGCGGTGAGCATGGCGACCCCGGCGGACGGGCCGTCCTTGGGTATGGCTCCTGCGGGAACGTGGATGTGCACATCATGCTGGTCAAAGAACGTTTCGTCAATCCCCAGCTCCTTGGCGTGGCTGCGCAAGAAAGACATGGCCGCCGTGGCGGATTCCTTCATCACGTCGCCCATCTGGCCCGTCAAAATGAGGTTTTTTTTGCCGGCCATGGCCGAGGACTCCACGAACAGGATTTCTCCGCCCGCCTGGGTCCAGGCCAGGCCGATGGCCACGCCCGGCGAAAGCTTGCCCTTGGGGATCTCCGACGCAAAGCGCACCGGGCCCAGGAACCGGGAGACGCTCTCCGCGCTGATGACCTCGGGCTTGTCCCAGGGCTCTTCGCTCTCCGCCAGGTCCCGGGCCACGCCCCGGCACACGCTGGCGATCTCCCGCTCCAGGTTCCGCAGGCCCGCTTCGCGGGTGTAGCCGGAAATGATGTGCTTGATCCCGCTGTCCGTGAAGCGGATGTGCCTGGTGGACAGCCCGTGGTTGTCGCGCTGCCGGGGGATCAGGTAGCGCTTGGCGATCTTGACCTTCTCCTCCTGGGTGTAACCCGACAGCATGATGACTTCCATGCGGTCGCGGAGCGCCGGGGGGATGGTGTCCAGCACGTTGGCCGTGGTGACGAACAGCACCTTGGTCAGGTCAAAGGGTACGTCTATGTAGTGGTCGACAAAGGAGTAGTTCTGCTCCGGGTCCAGGACTTCCAACAGCGCCGAGGAGGGGTCGCCGCGAAAGTCCGCGCCCAGCTTGTCGATTTCGTCCAGCATGAACACGGGATTGTTGGAGCCCGCGCGCTTCAAGCCCTGGATGATGCGGCCGGGCAACGCGCCCACGTAAGTGCGGCGGTGGCCGCGGATCTCGGCCTCGTCCCGCACGCCGCCGAGGGACATGCGCACGAATTTGCGCCCCATGGTCCGGGCGATGGACTTGCCCAGGGAGGTCTTGCCGGTTCCCGGCGGCCCGGCAAAGCAAAGGATGGGCGTTCTGCTGTCGGGCTTGATCTTCTTGACGGACAAGTATTCCAGGATGCGGCGCTTGGGCTTTTCCAGATCGTAGTGGTCCTCGTCCAGGATTTTGGCCGCTTCCTTGATGTCCAGCACGTCCTCGGTGGATTTGTTCCAGGGCAGGCTCACCATCCAGTCCAGGTAGGTGGTGGCCACGGTGTACTCCGAGGAGGACGGATGCATCCGCGAGAGCCGGTCCAGTTCCCGCTCGGCCTCCTGCCGCGCCTCTTCGGGAAGGTTGGCCTCCTCCAGTTTCTGGCGGTATTCCTCCACGAGGGCCCCGGACTCGTCCCGCTCGCCCAGCTCCTCCTGGATGGCCTTCAGTTGCTGGCGCAGGTAGAAGTCCCGCTGGGACTTGTCCACCTCGCCCTTCACCTGGGACTGGATCTTCCTTTCCAGCTCCAGGACCTCCACCTGGTGGGTGGCCAGGCGCGTCACCTCCCGCAGGCGCTTCTTCACGTCCAGGGTTTCCAGGACCAGTTGCTTGTCCTCCAGGCTGGCCTGGAGGGTGGAGGCGATGACGTCTGCAAGAAGTCCCGGCTGGTCCAGGGTCTTCACCCACTCGGCCATCTCGTGGGGCAGGTAGGGGGAGATCTCCACCATCCGGCCGAACAGGCGGATGAGGTTGGAGACCAAAGCCTCCACTTCCATATCCTTGACGCCCGTTTCCTCCAGCATGCTCACCTTGGCGCGCAGGTAGGGCTTGCCGGTCATGAACTCCTCCGCCTTGAAGCGCGCCAGGCCCTGGACCAGGAGCTGGGCCTTGTACCGGGAGGCCTTGGCCATCTTCAGGATCAGCGCCGCGGTGCCCACGTCGTAAAGGTCCTCGGGCTTGTGCTTTTTTTCCGGCTCGCCGCCCTTGGCGGCCAGGATGCCGATGATCCGTTCCTTGTTCATGACTTCGTCCACCAGCTGGATCAGCTCCGGCTGGCTGACCATGAGGGGAAGCTGCATCTTGGGAAACAGGGCCACGTCCACCACGGGGATGACGGGAATGACGGAGGGTATGGATTCGGGGGCCCGGCTGCCCGCTCCAAAATCAGGGGATTGCTGGTTCATGAAACGCGGTCCTTTCGGCACGATGAATTGCGAGCTCTATCCCCGGGTGACCTTGACCACTCTGCGGCCGGCTTGGTTAAGCTTTTTCATGCGGATTTCAAGCGTGCCGTTGCTGAACGTGGCCACCGTCTTTTCCGGGTCCACGGGCACGGGAAGAACCAGGATGCGCTCGAACTTGCCGTAGGGGATTTCGGCCAGGTGGAAACGGGCGTCCGGATTGCGGGGCGGCTCCTTGCGCATGCCGGAGATACGCACGGCCCGGTTGTCCATTTCCACCTCCACGTCGTCTTTTTCCACCCCGGCGAGCAGGCACACCATCACGATCTCGTCGGCCGTCTCATGGATGTCCATGGGGGGCCGCCAGGTGCGGGGGGACATGGAGAAAGGCGCGGTTTCGCCAAACAGGGACTCGATGGTCCGGGCCAGCTCGTTGCGGAACTGGTCTAAGCTGCCGCCGAAGCGAATCTTGATGTAATCCATGCCTCTTATCCTATTGGGGTTGAGCGGAAGCTCCGGCACGGGGGCCGTGCCCGAAAAACGGCGCGCCGCGGGGGGCGGGTGTATTCCAAGCTAATGCAGAGCAAGGGGGGTGTAAAGACGGTAAAATACGTGATTATAGCGGTCGGGCACAGAGATTTGGTGAGACGGGCAGCGGTCACAAAAGGCCCTTGTCCTTGAGTCGGCGGACCAGTTCCCGGGCCTGGTCCCGCCCGCTGCCCTCCAGCAGCTCGCAGGACCGGCCGGCCTTGGTCCGGGCCATGGAAAGGACCGTGGTGGGGGAGCCGGCCTGTCCGGCTTGCCCGGGGGAAACGCCCAGGGCGGCCAGGTCCCAGCAGGTGAGGGGCTTTTTGTCGAAAGCGGCATCGAGGTCCGCCAGGCCGGGTTCCTCGGGAGCCGGGACCTTGGGGTGCACGGTGACCACCGCGGGCAAGGGCGCGCGCACCTTCTCCTCGAACCCGTCGGCCGCGCGCAGGGCGGAGAGCACGCCTTGGGAGATTTTCGCGGAGACCACCCAGGAGACCAGGGGAAGGCCCAAAAGCACGGCGGTCTGGGGGGGGACGTGGCCCGTGTCGGAATCCGCGCTGCGGGTTCCGAATACGACGAGGTCCAGGGGCGAAAGCCGCTTTGCCGCCGCGGCCAGGGCTCGGGAGGTGGCCAGGGTGTCCGAGCCGGCCAGGGCCGGGTCGCACAAAAGAACGCCCCGGTCCGCGCCCAGGGCCAGGGCCTCGCGCAGGGCGCCCATGGCGGTCTGCGGCCCCATGGAAACGGCGCACACCTCGCCGGTCTCCCCGGCAAGCTCCCGCGCCAGGCCGACGGCCGGGCGGTCGAAGGGGTTCAGCACGCACTGGTCCGGCGAACGCGGCACAAAGGGGCCTTTCACGTTCTTGGGCTCTTTGGACACCACGGATTTCACGCACACCGCCACCCTCATTCCAGTTCCTCCATCACGCTTCTGGCCACCACCATGCGGTGGATCTCCGAGGTGCCCTCGTAGATGCGGGTGACTCGGGCGTCGCGCCAATAGCGCTCCACGGCGAAGGTCCGGGAGTAGCCGTAGCCGCCGTGGATCTGCACGGCCATGTCCGTGACGTTGCCGGCGGCCTCGGAGGCGTACAGCTTGGCCATGGCGGACTCCTTGGTGAAGGGGCCGCCTGCGTCCCGGGCCATGGCGGCCCGTATGACCAAAAGCCGGGCGGCCTCCACCTGGCAGGCCATGTCCGCGATCATGGCCGAAACCGCCTGGTGGCTGGCGATGGGCGCTCCGAACTGGCGGCGCTGTTTGGCGTAGCGCACCCCTTCCTCCAGGGCCGCCTGGGCGATGCCCACCGCCTGGGCCGCGATGCCGATGCGCCCCGTGTCCAGGGCCGCCAGCCCGATGGCAAGCCCCTGGCCGGGACGGCCCAGAAGGTTCTCTTTGGGCACCCGGCAGTCGGTGAGGCGGATGGAGGACACGGGGTTCGCCCGCATGCCCGACAAATCCTCCAGCTCGCCCACGGAAAAACCCGGGGCGCCGCGCTCGGCCACAAGCACGGAAATGCCCTTCCTGCCCGCGGCGGGGTCTGTCCTGGCAAAGATGAGGCACACATCCGCCACCCCGCCGTTGGTCACGAACACCTTGTTGGCGTTGACCACGTAGTGGTCCCCGTCTTCGACCGCGGTGGCCTCCACGCCCGAGGCGTCGGACCCGGCGTTGGGCTCGGTGAGGCAGAAGGCGCCGATCTTTTTGCCCGTGGCCAGGTCCGGAACGAAGCGCTCCTTCTGCTCCTTCGTACCAAAGGCCAGGATGGGGTACAGCGCCACGGAGTTGTGCACCGTGACGCACAGGCCCAGGCCGCCGCAGGCCCGGGAGATCTCCTCGATGACCAGGGCGTAGTCCACCGTGTCCATGCCCGCGCCGGAAAGCTCCACCGGGGCCTGGATGCCGAAGTAGCCCGCCTCGCCCATCTTTTCCACCACCTCCCAGGGAAACCGGGCCTCGGCGTCCAGGGAGGCGGCGATGGGGGCGATGTGCCGGTCGCAGAACCGGCGCACGGAGCGGGCCACCGCGCGGTTTTTTTCATTCAGGAACACGTCCATGGCAAAACCGTTCGTCCGGCGTGGATTTTGAAAGGCTCCCAGGGGGTGGTCCGGGCGTGCGAAGACGGTAGCAGAAAGCCGCGGCAGGATCAAAAACAAACGCTCGCTTTGCTTGACACCCGCCGTTCAATGGCCCTAAACTGTCATGGCCGACAGGGATTGTGTTGAAAAAGCATACCATGTTATTCCAAACACTTGTACAGCGGAAGCTGGACGACGGATACGACCGGACCCTGGTGGACCGCCGGGCTCCGCAGCCCCCGTATTTCCTCCAGGCCGAGGACCAGTTCCCCACGGACGGTGAGCGGGAGATCTTCATCAAGAAGATCTATTCCGCGTCCGCGTCCCTGCCGCGGCGGGGGGCGGTGGTCATGGCCCCGGGCCTGGCCGCCAACGCCAACCTGTTCCGCACCGACGACCGGGGCGAGATCCTGCATTTGAACCACAACCGCTCCTTTGCCAACCTTCTGGCCAGCGAAGGATTCACCGTCTACTTGTACCACCCCGGCTACACCGAGCGGGTGCACAACCGGTTTGTGGCCACCCACTGCCCCCAGAGCATCCACTTTCGGAAGCGCTACCAGACCCCGCCGAACCTGGATTTCTCCTACCTGGCCGACAAGGAGATCCCCCTGGTGCTCAAGCACGCCTGCGAGGACTTCGGCAACCCCTGGGTTTCCTGGGTGGGGTTTTCCATGGGCGGCATGCTCATGTACGCCTATTTGTCCAAGAACGAGGACCTTCGGGTCAGGAACGTGGTCACCATCGGAAGTCCCGTGTCCTTGAACGAGCTTTTCTTGCGCATCGCGCCCTATACCAACATGGTCAGCCAGGCCCTGGAGATGGAGGAGCGGACGTTTTTGGGCACCGCGGCCGGGGGGCTGGTGCCGGTGACGAGGCTCATCCGCAAGTTTCCCGCCTCGGTGGTGCGCTACAACCCCTTTTTCATGTTTTTATGGAACCCGTTCAACATCCGGGCCAAGACGGTGAAGACCATTTTGGGCAACATCATGGAGCCCATCCCCGCGGCGCTGCACGCGAGCCTCCGCACCATGGTAGGGGAGGGAGTGAATTCCCGCATGTACTCCCCGGAGATGATCCGCAAGATGCGCAAGGCCAACCGCGAGCACACCAACTTCCTGTTCTTCTTCGGCCAGTACGACCTCATGGCCCGGCCCGATTCCGTGCTTTTGGCCCACGAGATCATCACCCCCAAGGTGCCGGAGAACTTGAAGGGCGTGCCCGCCACCGGCCACCTGGACCTCGTGGTGGGGGAAAACGCCATGCAGAAGGTGTGGCGCCCCACCTGCCGGTGGCTCCGCGACCACCTGGAATAAGGCGTTTTCCGCCCCGCCTCCCCCACGACAACCATGGACGCCCGCCACGGGCGGGATGAGGGAATTTTCATGCGCTACGTCGCCGACCTCCACGTGCACTCCAAGTATTCCCGGGCCACCGCCAAAAACGCGGACCTGGAAAACTATTACCTGTGGGCCAAGAAAAAGGGCGTGAACCTGGTGGGCACCGGCGACTGCACCCACCCGGCGTGGTTCGCCGAGATCGAAAACAAGCTCGTGCCCGCCGAGGAGGGGCTGTTTTCCCTGAAGCCGGAGTTGGCCGCGCACATGGACGGGCGGGTCCCCCCCTCCTGCGTCGAGGAGGTGCGGTTCGTCCTGTCCGCGGAGATCTCCTGCATCTACAAGCGCGGCGAGAAGACCCGGAAGAACCACAACGTGATCCTGTTCCCGGACCTTTCCTCCGCCCGGCGGTTCAACCAGGACCTGGAAAAGATCGGCAACATCCGGTCCGACGGCCGGCCCATCCTGGGCCTGGACGCGAGGCACCTGCTGGAGATCGCCCTCGGCGCGTCCGAGGATGTTTTGTTCATCCCCGCCCACGTGTGGACGCCGTGGTTCTCCATGCTGGGGTCCAAGAGCGGGTTCGACGGCGTGAAGGAATGCTTCGGGGAGCTTTCCGAATACATCTTCGCCGTGGAAACCGGGCTTTCCTCGGACCCGCCCATGAACTGGCGGGTGCCGGAACTGGACCGCATGACCCTGGTCTCCAACTCCGACGCCCACTCGCCGGCCAAGCTCATGCGGGAGGCCAACCTGGTGGAGGGCGAGCTTTCCTATCCCGGCCTGGCCCGGGCGCTGAAAATGGGCGTAAAGGGCGGATTCGCCGGGACCATCGAGTTCTTTCCCGAGGAAGGCAAGTACCACCTGGACGGGCACCGCAAGTGCGGGGTGGTGCTGGAGCCCGAAGAAACCCGGCGGCTTTCCGGTCTCTGCCCCCGATGCGGCCGGCCCCTCACCCTGGGGGTGGCCTTTCGGGTGCACGAGCTCGCCGGACGGCCGGCCGGGGAAAAACCCCCGGGCGCGGCCCCCTATTATTCCCTGGTGCCCCTGTGCGAGGTGCTGGCCGAGGTCTTGGGCAAGGGCCCGGCCACCAAGGCGGTCGCCACGGCCTACGAGGACGCCCTGGCCGCCTTCGGCCCGGAGCGGAACATCCTCATGGACACCCCCCTGGAGAAACTGGAGGGCTTCCGCCTGCCGCTGTTGGCCGAGGCCCTGGGCCGGATGCGGAAAGGCGACATGAACCTGGCCGGGGGCTTCGACGGCGAGTACGGCAAGGTGAAGATCTTCGCGGACGGCGAAAGGGAGAGACTCGCCGGCCAGGCCGCCCTGTTCGCGGGGGAGAACCTTCCGCGAAAAGAAACACCCGGGCCCGGGGCGTCCCGTCCGGAAACCGCGGCGGAGCCGCCCCGGCGGCAGGCCGGGCTGTGGGACGCCCCGGCGAAAAAGCCCCTTGCCGCCGGCAAACCCGGCCCGCTGAACCCCGAGCAGCAACGCGCGGTGGAGGAGGTCTCCCGGCCCGTGCTGGTGTGCGCCGGGCCGGGCACGGGCAAGACCCGCACCCTGGTGCACCGGATCGCCCGGCTGCTGGAATCCGGCGTTTCCCCGGAGGCCGTCCTGGCCGTGACCTTCACCAACAAGGCCGGGGCCCAGCTCAAGGAGCGGCTGGAAAAGCTCTGCCCCGGAACCGGGGAGAAAGTGTTCGCGGGCACCTTCCACGCCCTGTGCCTGGACCTTCTCGCCCGGGCCGCACCGGAAGGGGAGGCGCCCCGGGTGGCCGGGCCCGAGGACCAGGAATACGCCCTTTCCCGCGCCGCGGCCCGCATGAAGCGCCGGCGGGGCGAGCCGCCCAAAAGCCTTTCCGCCGCCGCCCGGGCCGTCTCCCGGGCCAAGCAGGTGCTGGCCGGGCCGGAGGACCCCCGGCTGCCCGAAATCTTCGGCGTCGCCGACCCGGCGCCGCTCCGGGAACTCTACCGCGCCTACCAGGAAGCCCTGGCGGAAAGCGGGCTTCTGGACTTCGACGACATTTTGTTCGCCGCCGTGCGGCGCATGGAGGAGGACCCGGACTTCCTGGCCTCGGCACGGCGGTTTTCCCACGTGTGCGTGGACGAATACCAGGACATCAATTTCGCCCAGTACCGGCTGGTGTCGCTTTTGTGCCCCGACGGCCGGGGCCTTTTCGTCATCGGCGACCCGGACCAGGCCATCTACGGGTTTCGGGGCGCGGATTGCTCCCTGTTCCACCGGTTCGCCCAGGACCACCCCGCCGCCGCGGTGGTGGAGCTTTCCACCAACTACCGCAGCGCGAAAAACGTGCTTGCCGCCGCCTCGCGGGTCATCCGGCCCGGGGAGAGGAAACCCCGGCTTTCCGCCGTGCGGGAGGATGGACCCAAGATATCCCTTTTGGCCGCGCCCACCCCGGCGGCGGAGGCCGAGGCCGTGGTGGCCGCCATCGAGGCCGCGGTGGGCGGCACGAGCCTGTTTTCCGTGGATTCCGGCCGCGGCGGGTACGAGGACGGCGGGGATTGGTCCTTTTCCGACTTCGCCGTGCTGTTCCGCACCCGGGACCAGGCCGGTCCCGTGGCCGAGGCCCTGGCCAGGGGGGGCATCCCCTTCCAAACCGCGGACAGGAAGGCCGTGATGGCCGGGCCGGAGGCCGCCCGGCTGGTCTCCCTGCTCAAGGTCTGCACCGGGTGCGCCGCGGACCCGGACGTGCTGCGGGCCATAGAGATCCTGCCCGAGGGCGCCCGGGCCGCCAAGGCGCTTTTGGCCGCCTGCGCGGACAACGGCCGCACCGTGCGCCGGACCTTCGAGCTGGCCCGCCGGGGCATGGAAGCCGGGTTGCCGCCGGACGTTTCGCGGGCCCTTGCCGAGGTGGACGGAGCCTTGAAGCGCGCGGCCGGGGACGTGGCCGAAGCCGGGAGCGTGGAACAGATGCTCTCCGCCCTGGTGCGCCGGTTCCCCATGGCGCCCCTGGGCCAGGCCCCGGCCGTGGAGGGCGGGGAGGCCCCCCTACAACGCCTGCGCCGCCTGGCGCGGGACTTCGGCGCGGACGCGCGCTCCTTCGCCGCCTTCGCGGCCACGGCCACGGACGCCGACGTCTTCGATCCCCGGGCGGACCGGGTGACCCTTTCCACGGTGCACGCGGCCAAGGGCCTGGAGTTTGAGGGGGTGTTCGTGCTGGGGTGCGAGGACGGCCTGTTTCCCCTGCGCCTTCCGGGCAGAAAGACCGATGAGGACGAGGAGCGCCGCCTGTTCTACGTGGCCGTCACCCGCGCCGCCAGGCGGCTGTGGCTCTTCAGGGCCAAACGCCGCACCATCCGGGGAAGGACGGTCCAGAACCCGGAGTCGCCCTTTCTTTCCGCGGTCAGCAAGAAGCTTTTGGACGTGCGGGAAGCCTCCCGGCCCGGGAAAAGGACCGGGCCGGTGCAGAAGAGGCTGTTTGCGGAATGATCAGAAATGCCCCCTGAGGCGCCGGTACAGGGCCAGGGCGTAGGCGGGACCCGCCTTTAGCCTGCGCATCATGTGCAGGCCGTAGACCGCCTGGTACACCGCGTGGAACCCCCGGTTGGCGGGGCGTTTTATCAGGCGAAGCACCAGGGGCTCCAGGAAGGGGAACCGCACCAGCAGGGCGAAGAACTTCTGCAGGTTGGTGGCTGCGGCCGCCTCCTCCCCGGGCAGGGCCGACGCCTGGAAGTAGCTCGGGTTGGCCAGCTGGGGGAGGTCGGTTTCCCCGGAACCGTACTGCCTGGCCCAGTAGGCCGAAAGCTCCGTGCCCGGGTAGGGCGTGGCGATGGAGCACCAGGCGTAGAACGGCCTGATTTCGCGGTTCAAACGCACGGTGTCCAGGGCTTGTTCCAGGGTCTGGCCGGGGAATCCCACCATGTTGTAGGTCTGGATGCCGATGCCCGCGGCGTGGAGCCTTTCGGCCGCGTCCAGGATCTCCCGGTTGGTCCCGGGCTTTTTGAGCACTTCCTGCCGGAAGCGTTCGTCCGCCACCTCCACCCCCATGCAGACCATCCGGCACCCGGACCCCGCCAAAAGCCGCACCACCTCCCCGCTCAAAAACCGGGCGCAGGTGGAAATGTCGTAGGTCACCTTCCTGGCCAGGCGGCCCTTTTCCCGGGCGAACGCCTCTAACCAGCCGCGGTCCAGGGTGAACACGTCGTCGTTGAAGATGGCGTGTTTCATGCCGTACTCCCTGGAGAGATACGCCATTTCCTCCAGCACGTTTTCGGGGCTTCGCCTGCGGATGTAAGGGCCAAGGCCGCGGGTCATGCGCCGGAAGGCCCCGTTGAAGCAGTAGGAGCAGGAATAGGGACAGCCCCGGCCCGCACAGATCCGCATGAAGGGAGCTTTTGCCAGGAGGGGATAGTGGTTGTACAGGGCCTCGCGCCGGGGGATGGGCAGGGCGTCCAGGTCCCGCACCAGGGGGGCCATGGGCCGGCGGATGACCCGGCCTTGGTGCTTGACGGCGAAGTTTTCCACGCCCTTTTCGAGGCTTCCGGATTCTATGGCTTCCAGGAAGGCGGGAAAGGCGGTTTCGGCTTCGCCCGCGCAGGCCGCGTCCACCATGGGGTCCTTGAGGACCTCCGGGTAAAACGTGGGGTGGGGGCCGCCCAGGACCACCAGGGGGGCGGGGGAGCAGGTTTCCTTGACGCGGCGGGCGGCCGCAAGCTGGGAGAGGTGGCTGCCCGTGTACACGGAAAACGCCGCCACGTGGGGGGAGAACTCCGCCATGGTCTTCTCCCAGCCCTTCCCGGCCAGGACGAAGCGCACCTCGTGCCCTTTTTGCTCCAGGATCTCCGCCAACAACAGCGGCCCGGCCTGGTCGGTCCACAGCTCCTGGTAAAAGGCCACGCGCAAAAGGGGGGCTCCTTTGGGGATGGCGGGGTTTGCAGGAACCGGCGGGGCGGCCGCCCGTCAGACGATGGCCAGCATGCGCTCCAGGGCCCGCCGGGCGGGCTCGGCGGTCTCCGGGGGCACACACACCTCGCCGTCCAAGGTTTCCAGGCAGCGTAGCAGGTCTTCCAACCGGGTCTTTTTCATGTTGGGGCACACCATCTTGTCCCAGGCCGGGTAAAACGTGCAGTTCGGGTGCAGCTTTTTAAGGGGATAGAGCAAGCCGGTTTCCGTGCCCACGATGTATCCCTTTTCCGCCCGCCCCTCGGGGAACTTGAGCATGCCGCTGGTGGAGCGCACGGCGTGGGCCAGTTCCAGTACTTCGGGCCGGCACTCGGGATGGGCCATGAACAGCGCCTCGGGGTGGGCGGCCATGGCCTTTTTCACGTGCTCGGCGGTGAGCCGGTCGTGGGTGGGGCAGTAGCCGTCCCAGTAGTGGATTTTCTTCTTGGTGTGGGCCGCGGTGTACAGGGCCAGGTTCCGGTCCGGCACCATGAGCACCTCGTCCGCGTCCAGGCTGTTCACCACGGCGGCGGCGTTGGCCGAGGTGCAGCACACATCGGTCAGCGCCTTTACCGCCGCGGTGGAGTTCACGTAGGTCACCGTGGGTACGCCGGGCAGCTCTTCCTGGCGCAGGCGCAGGGCTTCGGGGGTGATCATGTCCGCCATGGGGCACCCGGCCGCGGGCACGGGTATGAGCACGGTCTTGTCCTGGGAAAGGATGCTGGCGGTCTCCGCCATGAAATACACCCCGCAGAACACGATGATCTCCGCGTCGGTCTGGGCGGCCTTGCGGGAAAGCTCCAGGGAGTCGCCGCAAAGGTCCGCCGCGTCCTGGATCTCCGGCGCCTGGTAGTTGTGGGCCAGGATGACGGCCTTGCGTTTCTTGGCCAGGTCCCGGATATGCCTGTGCATTTTCTCTGCGTCGCGGCCTTTGTCGTCAACCGTCATGGGAAGCCTCTATTCTATCCATGCCATCCTAACCCGGATCATTCACGAAGCCCGGGAAATTCCGCCCGGCGGGCTGATAGCATTGCGGGCAAAATTTCTCATGAACCATCCGGGCTAGAACGAGGGGTTCTGGTCCATGCGCAACACGTCCGCGCCCGCCGGCGGCGCAAAGGAGAAGTAGCCCGGGGAAAGCCCGGGCGAGGAAAAGTTCGAAAACCGGATGGTGGTGCTGTCGCCGTACGGGTTGCAGGAAACCGTGCGGGCCACCCGGTTCGTTTCCTTGTCCACCAGGATGTAGAGCAGGGAGAACTCCGGCCGCGGGTTTTTGGGCACAAGCTTGAGCGCCCAGGTTCCCTCGGCCCCGTTTTCCTTGACCCATTGCTCCCCGGCCATGGACACGTCAAAAGCCTCCTTGAGCACCGCCGGGTCGGAGAAGAAGCTGCCCCCCTGGCCCGGGCCCAGGAGTTTTTCCGCATCGCCCTTCATCACCTGGTTGTCCGCCGGCCGCCATATCCACAGGGTCTTGCCGTCGGAGACCACCACCTGCCTCTCGGGTTTTTCGTACTCCCAGCGCATCTTGTCCGGGTGGCGGAAACACACCGTTCCCGAGGCCGTGTCCTCCATACCCATGCCCGAAAGCACCGACTTCTGGAAAAAATCCGCGCACAGGGTCTTTTCCTCGTGGGCGGCGCGCACCTTTTCCAGGATGGCCAAGGGAGAAGGGTGTTGATCCCCGGGGGGCTCCTGCGCCGGGCCGGGCGCCGTCCACGCCGCCAGGAGCAAAAAGGCCCAGAGGATGCAAAAAGTTGGTTTCATGCCGTCTCCCAGGGTAAAAGAATCTGATACCCTAACGCACCCTGTTCTGTAAAGGGCGGCGGACGCCGGCCTTGGCGGGCAGGGTCTTGACCGGGCGAGGAAGAAAGGGTAGATGCCAAGGCGGACTTTCACCGCATCCGCCCTGGAGGAACCATGAGGACGCCCTTTTCCCGGGAGTTCGTCCGGCTGGCCCTTTCCGTGGGGCTGTCGCCCCTCAAATGGGCCCACGCCTACGTGTACTTTTCCTACACCTCCCACTACGTGGACGCGGGCACGGCCCTGGGCCGGAACCTGCCCAAGATACCCCGGTGGCTGGAGAAATGGGCCCTTTCCTCCTACCGGGGCAAGGCCGCGCCCCTGCCAGAGGCCAAGAAGATGCTGGAGGTGAACCAAACCGTAAACGTCCGGGGCCTGGAGCGCACCCTGCCCCTTTCCGCGGCCAAGGACGCGGTGTGGCGCACCGGGGACAAGATCCTGGTGGCCGAGTGCGCCTGCCGGGAGCTGGCCGAAAACCCGTGCAAGCCCACGGAAGTGTGCCTGTTCTTCGGCAAGGAGGTGGCCGAGTTCGTGCACAAGCAAAAGCCGGACAAGAGCCGGTGGATTTCCCAACAGGATGCCGTGGCCATCCTGGAGGACGCCCACGCCCGGGGCTGGGCGCACCTCACCTTTTCCCGCGACATCACCGCGGACCGCTACTTTGTCATCTGCAACTGCTGCCCCTGCTGCTGCAAGGCCTTTTACGTGTACAACCAGCTCAAGGTGCCCATGCTCTACGGCTCCGGCCACCGCGCGGAGGTTTCCGCCGCGTGCAAGGGCTGCGGCAGGTGCGTGGCCGTATGCCCCGTGTCCGCCCTTTCCCTGACCGGCAAGAAGAAGGGCAAGAAGCGGCAGGCCGTGGTGGACGCCCAGGCGTGCCTGGGCTGCGGGGCCTGCCTTTCCCAGTGCCCGGAAGAGGCGCTTTCCCTGGTGCGGGTCCCCGAGGGTCTCCACCCGGTGCTGGGATACCATTGAAGTCCCCGGGGTGGTGGGCGAAGCGCCTTTCGGAGTGGCTCAAGACCCGCAAACCCGCGAAAAGCCGGGACGCGCTCCTTTCCGAGGCCGCGGGGCTTTCCGGTAACTTCCCCTCCCGTCCGCCCTCCCGCCGCGGATCCGTCTTGCCCCTTGTTTATGGCGCGGCGCGGTTTTTCCAAAAAAAGCTTGCATTGGAGGTGCGGATTTTTTATGAATTGAATCAAATTCAATGAATGAAGGTGGTTCAAATTTTTAAATTCGGTTCTAAAATTGAACCATGAAACCGCCTCAACCATTGCGCGCCCAGGCGGCGGCCGCGGAAGGCAAAAACCGGTGGGGGGTTTTTCATCTGGGCCGCCCCGGGCGCGCAACCTTCTAACCCGGATTATTCATGAGCAATTTTGCCCGAATGGCATTCCTCAAATAATCAGACTGTCTTTGGCGCAAGACCCAAAAAACAGCTCCAACGGATCGAAATAACGAAAAATTCGATCTCGGGCAAAATTGCTCATGAATAATCCGGGCTAAAAAGTGCCGGACGGCGAGGAGGGGATATGGATTTCGAGTTCACCAAGGAACAGCTCATGTTCAAGAAGGAAGTCATCAACTTCGCCAAGAAGGAAATCGTGCCCCGCTGCGCGGAGCATGACTTGAAGGGCGAGTTTGACATGGAGTCGTTCCGCAAGATGGGAGACTTCGGCATCCTGGGCCTGCACTTCCCGGAAGAGCTGGGCGGACAGGGCGCGGACGTGGTCACCACCGTGCTGGCGGGTGAGGCCCTGGGAGAGGCCGGCGTGGACGGCGGGCTCACCCTTTCCTATGGCGCGCACACGTTCCTTTGCGCCGACACCATCTTTCGCCACGCCACCGAGGAGCAGAAAAGGAAGTACATCCCCAAGCTGGCCTCCGGCGAGTGGATCGGCTGCATGGGCTTGACCGAGCCCGACGCGGGCTCCGACGTGGCCTCCATGAAGACCACGGCGGAGAAAAAGGGCGACAAGTACGTCTTGAACGGCTCCAAGATGTTCATCACCAATGCGCCCTTGGCCGACGTGGCCGTGGTCTACGCCAAGACCAACCCCGAAGAGAAGCACACGGGCATCTCGGCGTTCATCGTGGAAAAGGGCACCCCGGGCTTTGCCGCGGGCGAGCCCCTGAAGAAGATGGGCATGAAGACCTCCACCACCTCGGAACTTTTCTTCAACAACTGCGAGGTGCCCGCGGAAAACCTCCTGGGCCAGGAGGGCTTGGGCTTCATGTACGCCATGGAGACCGTGGAATGGGACAGAAGCGCGCTTCTGGCCCCCTTCATCGGCTCCGGGACCTACCTCCTTAAGAAGTGCTCGGACTACGCCAGGAAGCGGGAGCAGTTCGGCAGGGCCATCGGGCGATTCCAGGCCGTGAAGCACCGCCTGTCCGAGCTCAAGATCATGACCGAGGCGGCCAGGGGGCTCGTGTACCGCATCGCCTGGTGCAAGGACCAGGGCCGGCCGCTGAACCACCTGGAGGCCGCGGTGGCCAAGCTGTTCGTGGGCGACTGGAGCCTGTCGCCGTCCAACGACGCCATGATGATCTTCGGCGGCTACGGCTACTGCCACGAGTACGAGGTGGAGCGCATCTTCCGCGATTCGCGCCTGGCGCCCATCGGCGGAGGAACCTCGGACATCCAGAAGATGATCATCTCCCGCCTCCTGTAAGGCCGGGCACGAGCGTAAGGAGAGCCCCATGAACTACGATTTTACCGAACAGGAACTGCTCTTTGTGGGCGGGGTGGAAAAGGCCGCGGAAAGCCTGCCCAAGGCCCCCGCCTCGGGAAGGACTTTCTCGGCCGCGGAGATCAAGGACGCTCTGGCCGCCCTGGCCAAGGCCGACTATTTGTCCGTGGAGACGGGAAAGGCCGGCAAAGCGTCCGCCATTCCGCTGATGGCCGCCATGGAGGCCTTGAGCGCGGCCGCGCCGGATTTGTACCTGTCCGTGGAGATGAGCACCCGGGTGTTCGGCGGGCTTTTGGCCGCCCACGGAACCGGCGCTGCCAAGGAGAAGGTTTTAAAGCCCCTGCTTGCCGGCGAGCTTCTGGGCGCGGTGGCCATGAGCGAGCAGGCCATGAACGTGGAGAACGACCCCTTCATCACCCAGGGCTCCGAAGAGGGCGGCGCCGTGGTGGTCAACGGGGCCAAGAACTGGGTGATCAACGCTTCGGCCGCGGACGTGGTAGCGGTTGCCGGCGGCATGGGCGACAAGGCGGCCTTTTTCCTGGTGCCCGCCGGCGCCCCGGGCCTGACCATTTCCGAGCCCCTGCCCAGCCTGGGTTTCGACAAGACCCCCATTTCCTCGCTCACCCTGGAAAACGTCAAGGTGGACAAGAACATGGTCCTCGGCCCCTTTGACGCCAAGGCCATCTTGGCCGAGGTGAAGGCCTTCGAGGACCAGGTGCTCTGCGGCGCGGCCCTGGGCGCCATGAAGGCGGCCTTTTCCGCGGCCAAGGACTACGCCAAGACGCACAAGAGCGGCGGCAAGCCCGTGGTGGCCTACCAGATGGTGGGTTTCAAGCTGTCCGAGATGCTCACCATGTACCAGACCTCCCAGCTTTTGGCCTACCGGGCCGTGTGGCTGGCCGAGAAAAAGGACAAGACCGCGGCGGAGGTGCTGTTTTGCGCCAAGGTGTTCGGCTCTGATTCCGCGGAGAAGGTGGCCGGCGGCGCCCTGGAAGTGCTTTCCGGCGCGGGCTACGTGGGAGAGAACGTGGCGCAGGACGCCTACAGGAACGCCAAGTGGACCCAGATCGCCGGCACCTCCAACGAGATCGCCCGGGTGAAACTGGGCGACGGCGCCCTGGGATACAAGTAAGGGCCGCGCGCCTAACCCGGATTATTCACGCGTTCGATTCGCGCGAGAGTAAGGAAGGAGGAGGGAAGCTGTACTTTTGTACCGCTGTACCGCGACCGCCTCCTGACGCAGCTATCGCGTGAATCGGGCTCGCCGGAAGGGTGAAAAATTTCGCCGATGTCAGCATTCCTCAAAGAAACAGCGTGCATTTTTCAAGGAC
>JAFDHW010000283.1 GCA_019308705.1 Deltaproteobacteria bacterium | reverse complement strand
CAGCATTCCTCAAAGAAACAGCGTGCATTTTTCAAGGACCCTTCAATTGGCACTTAACCTGTTTAAATCCGTATAAATATTTTATTCGGTGAAATTTTTCATGAATAATTCGGGCAAGAAGTTAAAGGGCTTAAAGTCCCGGGTCCACGACCTGTACGCCAACTACCGCAAGGCCTACAAGAAGGCCTCGGGCGGATAGGCACCGGCAACGGAAGAAAAAACCCCCGGGCCGCGGAAGCGACCGAGGGGTGGATTTTTGCGCCCGGCGGCCGGGATGCGGCCCGTTTATTTGAGGGACAGCTGTCTGGAGCTTTCCCACAGGCCGTGGATGTTGCAGTAGCTGACGGCGAACACGGTGCCGGCCATGGACGTCTTGAACCGCACCGTGGCCGTGTGGTCCGTGTACACCGGGCCGGTGTTGCCGCCCTCCACGGACGCGCCGTGGGCGGAAAACTCGCAGTTGGCGATCTGGTAGGCGGACTTGCCGCCATCGGGCCTGAAAAAAATCCTGATCCACCCGATGTGGTGCTCGGTCTTGTTGGGATGAGCCACTTCCTTGCCAACGGTCACCTTGACCTCGAACATCTCGTCCGCGGCCACCGCGTCCGGGCACTCGATGACCGGCACGTGCTTTTCCGTTTTCCAGTCCGCGCTCTGGTAGAGCTCTCCGACCTTGGCCATGTTTCCCTCCTGTATCGGGGTTTGTGACGGTTATGCCGGCAAGACGGGTTGTTCCTCATCCCAGCTTGGCCAGCGAGGCCCGGATGAAGGCGGGCATGTCCCCTGGCCCCCGGGAGAACACGAGGTTCCCGTCCTCCACCACTTCCTTGTCCTGGTAGTTCGCGCCTGCGTTCTTCAGGTCCTGGGCAATGGACTTCCAGCCCGTGGCGGACCTTCCTCTGAGCACGTCCGCGGTGATCATGAGCTGCGGCCCGTGGCAGATGGAGAACACGGGCTTTTTGCTTTCAACAAAGTCCTTCACGAACTGCACCGGCTTGGCGTAGCCCCTGAGCTTGTCCGGCGAATACCCGCCGGGGATGAGCAGGGCGTCGAAGTCGTCCGCGGACACGTCGTTGACGGATTTTTCCACCTTTACGGGGGTCTGCTTCTTCTTGCCCCTGACCGTTTCCCCGGCCTTCAGGCCCACGGTGACCACCTCGTGGCCGGCCTCTTCAAAGGCTTTGGCGGGCTCGGTGTATTCCACGTCCTCGAACATGTCCGCGATGATGACGGCGATCCTGCTCATGAAGCTTCCCTTGATGGAAAAAGCCGAAAGCGCCGATGCGCTGTCCATCTTGGAATATTTAACATAGCTCATCACCCTTCGGAATAAGGTCAAGTGGGTATTTCGATGGGATTCTTGCCGGGTACGGGCGGGGACGGAGGAAAAACCGGGCCGGCATGGCAAGCGCGCACAGGGCCCAAGACGCTGCTTGTTTCATCGCAAACCTACCAACGCACGGCGGCGATAATACGGAATTGGCCGTATTTTCTGCACACACCCCTGCACCTATCATCGTGTGGGTAAAACCTGCGAAAATCGCAGCGGCTTTCAACACGCAAGGACGGGGATATCCATGCAAGACGTGAACATCGTGGTGGCCGGATCGGCCTGAGAGGGCGTGGCCACCATCGGCGACGCCCTGTCCCGGGCGTTTTTGGCCTGCGGGCGCGCGGTGTTTTCCTGGAAGGAGTACGAATCCCGCATCCGGGGGGGGCACAACCGCTACTCCATCCGGGTGGGGGAAAAGCCGGCGAACGCGCCCCTGGAGCAGGCCGACGCGCTCCTTTGCCTGAACAAGGACGCCTATTCCAAGTACCGGCCCCTGCTCAAGGACGGCGGGGTCGCCCTGGGCGCGGCGCCCGAAGGCGCGGAGGACAAAACCCTGCTAAACCTGGACTTCCGGGGGCTGGCCCAGGAGCGGCACGGAAACAAGATATACGCCAACACCGTGGCGGCTGGAGCCGTGTTCGCCGTCCTGCATGCGGACCCTGCCCCCCTGCTGGAGGTTCTTCGCCACCGTTTCGGAGCCAAGGGCGAAAAGGTGGTCAAGGCCAACATCGAGGCCGCCAAGACGGGATTTGACGAGGCAAAGGGCCTGTGTGGGGACAAATGCGGGTTCCGGCTTGAAAAGGGCTCGGAAAAGTTCGTCCTGGCGAGCGGGAACGAGGCCGTCGCCCTGGGCTCGGCCCGGGCCGGGTGCCGCTTCATCTCCGCCTACCCCATGACCCCCTCCACGGGCATCATCACCTTTTTCCACAAGAACGCGGACAAGCTAAAAGTGTTCACCGAGCAGGCCGAGGACGAAATCGCCGCGGTGAACATGGCCATCGGCGCGAGCTTTGCCGGGGCCCGGGCCATGACCGCCTCGTCGGGCGGCGGGTTCGCCCTCATGATGGAGGGCATCTCCCTGGCCGGGATGACGGAAACCCCCCTGGTGATCGTCCTGGCCCAGCGGCCCGGGCCGGCTACGGGGCTTCCCACCCGCACCTCCCAGGGCGACCTGTTGTTCGCCGTCAACGCGGGCCACGGGGAGTTCCCCAAGGCGGTGATCGCGGTCACGGATCCCAAGGACGCCTACCACCAGGTCGTGCGCGCCCACAACCTGGCGGACAAGTACCAGACCGTGGTCATCCTGCTCACGGACCAGTTCCTTGCAGACGCGGATTTCTCCTACACGGACATGGGGTTTGCCGGTTCCACGGGCCGATTCTACATGGCGGCTCCTGAAGCGTTCGAGGAGTACAAGCGCTACAAGTTCACGGAGGAAGGCATAAGCCCCAGGCTGTATCCCGGCCAGAGCAGGCACCTGGTGTGCGCGGACAGCGACGAGCACGACGAGCTGGGCCACATCACCGAGGACCTGCCGGGAACGGCCATGCCCATGGTGGGAAAAAGGCTGCGGAAGATCCGCGGGCTGCAGAAGGAGATGGAGCCGCCGGAGCACGAGAAGGTGGACGACGCGGAAACCGTGTTCATCGGGTGGGGTTCCACCCGGGGCGCCCTGGCCGAGGCCGTGGCCATGCTCAGGGACAGGGGCAAAAAGGTCGGCCGCATCCACTTCAAGGACCTGTGGCCCCTGCCCACCTACCGGTTTCCCCGGGGCAAGAAGTTCATCACCGTGGAGAACAACGCCACCAGCCAGCTGGCCCGGCTCCTGCCCCAGGAATACCAGGTCGCCTTCTCCGGACACATCAACCGCTTCGACGGCCTTCCCCTGTCCGCGGCCTTTGTGGCGCACGCCTTTGAAAAGGAGCACGCGTGATGGTCGAGCTGAAGGATTTCGACAACGGCGTGGACAGCCAGTGGTGCCCGGGCTGCTCCAACTTCGCCATCCTCCAGGCGGAGAAAAGGGCCTTTGTGGAGCTGGGAATAATGCCCCACGAGCTATGCCTGGTGTCCGGCATCGGCCAGGCGGCAAAGCTGCCCCACTACCTGAACTGCAACTTCTTCAACGGGCTGCACGGCCGGCCCATTCCCGTGGCCACGGCCATCAAGACGGTCAATCCGGCGCTTGCCGTGGTGGTGAACACCGGCGACGGCGACTGCTACGGCGAAGGCGGCAACCACTTCCTCCATGCCATTCGCAGGAATCCGGACATCACCTTAATCGTGCACAACAACTTCCTTTACGCTCTCACCAAGGGCCAGGCCTCGCCCACCACGCCCCAGGACGCCAAAAGAAGCCTCCAGGTGCGGGGGGTCAAGCTCCTGCCCTTTGAACCCATCACCACGGCCATCGCCCTGGGATGCACCTTCGTGGCCCGGGGCTTTGCCGGAGACTTCAAAGCCTTGTCCTCCCTCGTGGTTCAGGCCGTGCGCCACAGGGGGCTC
>JAFDHW010000282.1 GCA_019308705.1 Deltaproteobacteria bacterium | reverse complement strand
AGCGCCGCACCCGGGTGAACTGCCGGTTGTCCTCCCAGTTTTTGTCCGCCCTGTTGCTCATGGCCCCGTGCTGCGAAAACGGGCTGGAGATCACCGTGGAAAACGGCCCGGTCTCCCGGCCCTACGTGGACATGACCCTTCTGGTCATGGAGCAGTTCGGGGTTTCGTACGAGCGCCGGGGCTACGAGTGGTTTTCCGTGCCCAGGGGAACCTACCGCCCCGGCCGGTACCAGGCAGAGTCCGACGCCTCGGCGGCAGGCTACTTCTGGGCCGCGGCGGCGATCACCGGCTCGTCGGTCCTGGTGCGGGGCCTTTCCCCCAAAAGCGCCCAGGGCGACGTGGGTCTGGCCTTCCTCTTGGAGCGCATGGGCTGCCGGGTGGACGAGGAGCCCGCGGGCATCCGGGTGACCGGCGGGCCCCTGGTGGGCATCCGGGCGGACATGGCGGACCTTCCCGACGCCGTGCCCACCCTGGCCGTGGTGGCCGCCTTTGCCGAGGGAACCACGGAGATCGAAAACGTGGGCCACTTGCGGGAAAAGGAGTGCGACCGCCTGGCCGCGGTGACCACCGAGCTTGGCAAGATGGGCATATCCGCCAAAGTGATTGACCAAAACCTGGTCATCGAGGGCGGTGCGCCTTCGCCCGCGGTCATAGACACCTACGAAGACCACCGCATGGCCATGAGCTTCGCCGTGGCCGGCTTGGCCGTTCCGGGCACCGTGATCCGGGACCCGGAATGCGTGAAAAAGTCCTTTTCCGGTTTCTGGGACGAACTGGAAAAGTTTTACAGCTGATTCCTGGAGCATATACCGGCGGAGAAGGTTCATGGAGCGTGCGGAACAGGACAAGGCGCGTCCCTGCGGAAACATCTACCTCATCGGGTACCGCTGCACGGGAAAGACCACCGCGGGCAGGGCGCTCGCCAATCTCATCTCCCGGCCCTTCGTGGACGCGGACGAGGAGTTTTTTTTGCGTACCGGGTCCACCATCGCCAAGCTGGTGGAGGAACGGGGCTGGTCCGCTT
This sequence comes from Deltaproteobacteria bacterium, assembly GCA_019308705.1. Taxonomy (GTDB): domain Bacteria; phylum Desulfobacterota; class Desulfobacteria; order Desulfobacterales; family Desulfatibacillaceae; genus JAHJUF01. Next base: position 2,816 of record JAFDHW010000282.1, on the reverse strand, counting down.
TCCGGAAAAAGGAAAAGGAGATCCTTTCCGAGCTGGCCAAAACCCCCGGCCTGGTGGTGGCGCCCGGCGGAGGCGCGGTACTGGACCCGGGCAACCGGGACATCATGCGCAAGACCGGCCTGGTGGTGTGGCTGCGGGCAAGCCCCCGGACCATCCGCGAGCGCCTGGTCCTGGACGCGGTCACCGCGGACCAGCGGCCTTCGCTCACCGGGGCCCGGAGCGCGGAGGACGAGGTGGAGGCCGTGCTGGCCGAACGCGAGCCTCTGTACCGCGAGGCGGCCCACAAGGAGCTGGACACCGAAGAGCTGTCTCCCGGGGACGTGGCCGGAATCGTGGCCCAATGGATCGACAAGCAGGGATGCAGATTGTAAGGGGACGCCCTTGTCAGGAAACACCTTCGGCAAATTGTTCACCGTAACCACCTGGGGCGAGTCCCACGGCCCGGCCGTGGGGTGCGTGGTGTGCGGGTGCCCGGCGGGAATGGAACTTTCCGAACAGGCCCTCCAGCCCATGCTGGACCGCAGGCGGCCCGGGCGGTCCGCGGCCTCCACGGCCCGCAGGGAAGAGGACCGCGTGCGCATCCTGTCCGGCGTGTTCCGGGGAAAAACCACGGGCACGCCCATCTCGCTCATCCTGGAGAACAAGGACGCCCGGTCCAAGAGCTACGATCACCTGGAAAACGTCTTCCGCCCCGGCCACGGGGACTACACCTACCAGGCCAAGTACGGCATCCGGGACCACCGTGGCGGGGGCAGGGCGAGCGCCAGGGAGACCGCGGCCCGGGTGGCCGCCGGGGCCGTGGCCGCCCTGGTCATCGGCCGGGCGGGAATGGAGGTTTCTTCCCTCACCCTGGCCATGGGGGGGGTGTGGGCCAAGACCCACGTGCCGGGGGAGGAGAGGAACAACCCCTTTTTGTGTCCGGACCCGGAAGCGGCCAAGGCCATGGAAAAACGGGTCCGGGAAGTGAAAAAGGCCGGGGACTCCATCGGCGGCGTGGTACAAGTGCGGGCCACGGGCGTGCCGCCGGGGCTGGGCGAGCCCGTGTTCGACAAGCTGGACGCGGAACTGGCCTGGGCCATGATGAGCATCGGCGCGGTCAAGGGCGTGGAGATCGGCTCGGGATTCGCCGCGGCCGAGGCGCTGGGCTCGGAGAACAACGACCCCGTCACGCCGGAGGGGTTTGCCAAGAACGACGCGGGCGGCGTGCTGGCGGGCATCTCCTCGGGCCAGGACATCGTGGTGCGCGTGGCGGTGAAGCCCATCCCCTCCATTGAAAAAGAACAGGACACCGTGGATACGAACAACCGGGCCCGGGCTCTTTCCATTTCCGGCCGGCATGACGTGTGCGCCATCCCCCGCATCAACGTGGTGTGCGAAGCCATGGCCTGCCTGGTCCTGGCGGATTTTCTCCTGCGGCACCGGGCCGCGGCCGGGTTTTTCAGCAAGGAATCATGACCGAACCCCCTTTTACCATCGGAATCGTGGGCGGAACCGGCCTCATGGGCCAATGGTTCGCGGATTTTTTTCAAAAACAGGGCTATTCTGTGCTGGTGGCGGGAAGAAGGACGCAGCTCACCCCGGCGGAGCTTGCCCGGCAAAGCCGCGTGGTCATCCTCTCCCTTCCCCGGGAAGCAGCCGTCACCGCGGCGCGGACCCTGGGGCCGCTCCTTTCCCCGGACAAGCTCCTCATGGACCTGTGCTCGCTCAAGGCGGACATCTGCCGCGCCATGGAGCAATCCACCGAAGCGGAGGTGGTGGGGTGCCACCCGCTTTTCGGGCCCCACCCGGAATCCGCCAGGGGCCAGAACGTGGTCTTGTGCCTCATGCGGGGCCAAGCCTGGGCGGCCTGGCTGAAGCAAACCCTGGAGCAGGCCGGGGCGCTGGTTTCGGTGTTGTCGCCCGAGGAGCACGACCGCCGCATGGCCCTGGCCCAGGGGCTGAATCACTTCATCACCATCGCCCTGGGCCGCACCCTGGCCACCATGGGGCTTACCCCGGAGGACCTGCTTCCTTTCTCCACGCCCCTTTTCCGGCTCAAGCTCTGCCTGGTGGGCCGCCTGTTCGCCCAGGACGTGGGTATGTTCCACGACATCATCTCGCAAAACCCCCACTCCAAGGAAACCCTGCTTTCGTTCTTGGAAACCGGCGCGGAAATGGCGGACCTGCTCGTGGACCAGCCCCGCGAACGCGCCTCCCAGGTGCTGGGCGAGGTAAAGGACTTTTTGGGCGAGTTTTGCGCCGAGGGCAAAAAGCGCACGGACGCAGTCTTGGCCACCCTGGACCAGAAGGATTTTTGATTCAGGCCCCGCCAGACCGCTGAAAATTTACCTTGAAATGTCAAAAAACCGCCCGTAAACTGCTGGCATTCAGGAGCCAAAGCCGGGAGATCGCGCCGCCAAGCCTCCATGGGGACAACGGAGACGGCCGGAAGGATGGAGGCTGCCCTTTTGTGCTTTCGCACACAGGCAGGCAAGCTGCCTGTGCCACCCGCGGTTTTCCACCACGGAGATCACCGTCTTGGCGACCTCCAAAACGATCTTGAATACGGTCTCTGCGGTTTTTGGGTTCATGGGCCTCCTTTCTGGGGGATTTGGTGATGGGGAGGTGTAAGTGGTTGATATTTAATATATTTAGTGGAATCAGATATCTGGACGGCTTGAATGGCCATGTCGGTTTGGCTTGGATTGGCGCACAAGCGTAGATACCGCTGCAGTTTTACTGAAAAAAATGGGTTGAAAAGGTCGGAAAGGAGAGGTATGCGTAAAAATCATGAAAAAGGGTTCAAGCAGGTTGGAAGGCGGGGTCGGATGTGTTTT
>JAFDHW010000281.1 GCA_019308705.1 Deltaproteobacteria bacterium | reverse complement strand
ATAAATAATGGGGGGAACCTCTTTTTTGCAAAAAAGGGGTTCCCCCACACCCCTCCCCAAAAAACTCCTTGGATCGGAAATGCTTCGCATTTCCTTGGGGCCATGCGCCAGGAAGGCCCGCCAAAGCCAAGGCGGGCGGCCCCGGCAACTCCGTTGCCGGGGTGCGATGGCACGATAGGTTCCCTCCCAGCGCCCCCTGCTCGCCCCGCCGCTTCCCTTCAGCCCCTTCCCATCTCCTCCCCGCCTCCCAGTCCTTCAAACAAGAATCATTCCTGATTAATCCATTGCTTTTCTTCCAGGGGGGTGGTAATCGGCGGGCATGCATTTCAATTTTGCTGGTGGCCGGGTGCGGAGGTTGGTGTGTGCCCCCGGTTTTTCGCGGCGGGTTGATGCGCGGCCTGGCGGGGTTGGGCCTGGATAGAGCGTGGCATGCGGGTTTTTCTGTTCGGGGCGGTTTTAATGCTTTGCTGTCCCCTGGTCCTGGCGGGGCCGGGCGGGGCCGCCGGGGAGGACGGCGGGGCTCCGGCGCGGGTGTCCTCCCTTTCCCGGCCCGCCGGCCAGGCTGGGGAGGAGGAGAGCGTCGCAGGTGAACCTTCCGGGGCCGGGGAGGAGGCGGGCATACCGCCCCACATCGGCCGTCCGCCCCAGGCGGGAGGAGCCTGCCCCCGGATCGAGGAGCCGCCCCTTCCCGGGGTGCAACCGGGTTCCTGCGGGCCGGTTCCCGCGGAACCGGAGCAAGAGCCCGAGCCCCCCTACAGCATCGAGTACGAGCTGGACCCCTACTATTCCAACGTGTATTTCCTCTACAACTTCGCCGACGAGGACATCCCGGACCTGGGGAGTTCGCCGGAATACCGCATCTACAGCTACCTCTTGGCCAACTCGTACAAGCCCCGGTGCCTGGTGCTGGAAACCAGCGTCTACCCCCTGCCCATTTTGGGTGTGGGCATCCGGGAGAACGAGCCGGACCTCTACGAAGAGCTGACGGTGAACGAGAACCTGAACCTGGTGCGGGCCGTGACCCTGGGGTTCGAGGAGCCCTATGCGTTTTCGCTTTTTCTGGGAAACGTGGTGCGGTTCACCCAGCCGGGGCACGGCGTGAACTACGCCAACAAGGGCTACACGGGGTACCTGGTTTCCGTGGGCCAGTACCACATCAAGGACAACGAACTCATTGAGGACGACTGGGTGGAGATGGAGGCCAAGATCAAGGGGGACCGGGACTTCGAGTGCCGGAAGCTTACCTACAGCTTCCGGGTGGGGGCCAAGTTCCACGGCAACGACGACATCCGGGACGTGGGCTACGTGTCCTTCCGCCGGAGCGACCTGGACTACGAGGCCCCGTTCTGCTCCTTGTTCAAGAACTCGGGGTTCGAGTACACCTTCGACTTTTCCATCCGCACCGGCCGGCAGATGGCCCACTACTTCGTGGCGGACAAGAAGCTGCCCATGGTCCACGCCGGGCTGGTCCTGGAGGTCGGGTTTTTGTGGGAGTCCGAGGACAAGTACACCGGCGAGCTGGCCCGGGACGAGGACGAGCAGCTTTCCGGCGGAAGCTTCCAGTTCCTCGTCCAGCCCAAGATCGCCTTCTGAAGCCCGGCGAGCCTACCCCTTTCTTTTTTCCAGCCGCGAAAGCGCCTCCGCGGCCTCATCCCGCTCCTCCTCCAGGCGCTCCAGTTCCAACAATTGGTGCGGCCGGATGGAGTGCGCGGGCAGCCGCGCCTTCTGTTCCGCCACCGCCTCCTCCCGTTCCTTCAGCCGTTTCTCCAACTCCTCGCGCGTGGCCATCCCGGCTCCTTTCCCCCCAAAAAACCGGCAGGCCGGAAAACCCAGCCTGCCGGATTATATCGCACAAACGCTTCCGGGCGTCCTATGCCGCCTTCTCCAATTTTACCGCGCACACCTTGAGCTCGGGGATCCTTGCCACGGGATCCAGGGCGGTGTTGGTGAGGACGTTCGCCGCCTGCTTGGCCCAGTGGAAGGGGATGAACACGGTGCCCGCCTCGGTCATGTCGCTCACCTTGGCGGGTACGGTGATGGCTCCCCGGCGGGAGGCCACCGTGACCTGGTCCCCGTCGGCGATCCCCGCCTTTTCCGCGTCGGCCGCCGCGATTTCCACGAAGGCTTCGGGGGCCTCCTCGTTCAGCGACGCCGACTTCATGGTCATGGTGCCGGTGTGGTACTGGTACAGCACCCGGCCGGTGGTGAGGTAGAAAGGATAGTCGTCGTCGGGCTCCTCGGCCGGCGGCCGGTGCTCGATGGGGGTGAGCACGCCCAGGCCGCAGGTGAACTGGTCCACGTGCAGACACGGGGTGCCGGGGTGGTCCGAGGCCGGGCAGGGCCAGGGGATGCCCTCCTGGTCGATGCGGTCGTAGGACATGCCGCAGTACGACGGCGTGACCCTGGCGATCTCCGTGAAGATCTCCCGCGGGCTCTCGTATTTCATGGGATACCCCATGCGGCCGGACAGGTCGCAGAGGATCTCCCAGTCCGGGCGGGCCGAGCCCGGCGCGTCCACGGCCTTGCGTACCCGCTGGACCTTGCGCTCCGTGTTGGTGAAGGAGCCGTCCTTTTCCGCGAAGCAGGCCGAGGGAAGGACCACGTCCGCCAGCCGGGCGGTTTCGGTGAGGAAGATGTCCTGGACCACCAGGAAATCCAAGGCCTTTAGGCTCTTTTCCGCGTGGTGCAGGTCCGGGTCGGACACCATGGGGTTCTCGCCGATGATGTACATGGCGGAAAGATCACCCTTTTCCGCCAGGGGCAGCATCTGGGTGACGGTGAGGCCGGGTTTTCCCGGGAGCGCAACCCCCCAGGCGTCCTCGAACCGCTTGCGCTCGCCCTCGTCATCCACCTTTTTGTACGCGGTGAACACGTTGGGCAGGCCACCCATGTCGCAAGCGCCCTGCACGTTGTTCTGGCCGCGCAGGGGGTTCACCCCGCCGCCTTCCTTGCCCACGAACCCGCAGAGCATGGCCAGGTTGGCCAGCGACTTCACGTTGTCCGTGCCGCAGATGTGCTGGGTGATGCCCATGGCGTAGAGGATGGAGCCCACCTTGGCCCCGGCGAAGGTGCGGGCCGCCTCGCGGATGGTGTCCGCGGGGATGCCGGTTATTTCCTCCGCCTTTTCCGGCGTGTAGGGCTCCACCGCCTTTTTGAGCTCGTCTATGCCCACCGTGCGCTTTTGCACGTATTCCTCGTCATACAGCCCTTCGGCGATGATGACGTTCATCATGCCGTTGATCCAGGCGATGTCCGTGCCGAGCTTCTGGCGCATCCAGATGGCGGCGTGTTTGGTGATGGGGATCCTGCGCGGGTCGGCCACGATGATCTTCGAGCCCTTGGCCGCGGCGCGCTTGGCGTAGGTGGAGAGCACCGGGTGGTTCTCCGTGGTGTTGGACCCGGTGATCAAAATCACGTCCGCCTTTTCCACGTCTTCGATGGGATTGGTCATGGCTCCGGAGCCGAACGCGGCGGCCAGACCGGCCACCGTGGAGCTGTGTCAGAGACGCGCGCAGTGGTCCACGTTGTTTGTGCCGATGACCGCCCGGGCGAACTTCTGGGCCAGGTAGTTCTCCTCGTTGGTGATCCTGGCGCTGGTCAGGACCCCCAGGGAATCCGGGCCCTTGTCGGCCTTGATCTCGGCAAAGCGCTTGGCCACCAGGGAAAGCGCCTCGTCCCAGGAGGCCTCGCGGAAACCGCCGCTCTCCTTGATGAGCGGGGTGGTGAGGCGGTCCTGGTGGGAGATGAAGTCGAACCCGAACCGGCCCTTGACGCACAAGGAGCCGTAGTTGGGGCCCACGCCCTCCACGCCCGTGACCTTGACCACCTTGCCGTCCTTGAC
>JAFDHW010000280.1 GCA_019308705.1 Deltaproteobacteria bacterium | reverse complement strand
CGTGGGGCTGTTCAAGAGGAACCTGGCCAAGCAGCCGGGGCACCTGTCCTCCCTCACCGTGGGAAACGCCGAGGAGGCCATGGAGGCTATAAAAGGGGGGCAGATCGGCATCGTGGTCACGGAGCTTCGCCTTCCCGGCATGGGCGGCGCGGAACTGGTGGACTGGATCAACGAGAATCATCCCACCATTCCCTGCATCATCCTGTCCGCCTTTGTCACGCCCAGCATCGAAGAACGCATGCGGGACAAGGGCGTGTTCAAGGTGCTGAAAAAACCCCTGGACCATGAAAAGTTGAGCCAGGCGGTCATCTCGGGCCTGAACCAGGTGGTGCAGAGCAAGACCCAGGTGGGCATTTCCGTGTCCAGTTTCCTCCAACTTCTGACCTCCGAGCAGAGGACCTGCATGGTGGAGGTGTTCAACAGCGAGGGCAAACGTGCGCTCGTCTACGTGGACAAGGGCGATCTCATGGACGCCGTTTACGGCACCCTGAAGGGCGAGGCCGCGGTCCTGCACCTTCTGGGGTGGGACCTGGTGCAGATCCGGTTCCGCAGGCCGCCGGCCAAGCGGGTGAAAAAGAACATCTACCAGGGCCTCATGCCGCTTCTGCTGGAGGCGGCCGCCATGGACGAGGAAACGCGCGCCCGGGAGCACCAGGCCCAGTCCAAAGAACCGGAAAAGGCCAAGAAGTCCGCGGCGGAATCGGAGGCCGTCAAGCCGCGGTTCAAGGTCATCAACCGATAACAGGTGCCGGGGCATGATTCCGGCGGGAGCCTACGCACTATGAGCAAGGCAAATGGGATGGATGCCGAAGGCCGCATCTACGGCATCGACCTGGGAACAACCTATTCGGCCATCGCCTACGTAAACGACTTCGGCGTGCCCAAGATTGTGCCCAATGCGGAAGGCCACCGGTCCACGCCTTCGGTGATCTGTTTCGACGGGGACCAGGTCATTGTGGGCGCCAAGGCCGTGGAACGCTCCACGGCATACCCCGAGGATACGGTGCGCTTCGTGAAGCGTTACGTGGGCCAGCCGGGCTACAAGTTCCGTCACACCAGCGGGGAGTTCACCGTCGAGGAGCTGTCCTCCTTCATTTTGCGAAAGGTGGTGCGCGACGCGGAAAAGCGCCTGGGCACCCAAATCAAGGACGTGGTCATCACCTGTCCGGCCTACTTTGGCATCAACGAGCGGGAAAGCACCAAAATCGCTGGCGAAATCGCCGGGTTAAACGTCCGGCAGATCATCAACGAGCCCACCGCCGCGGCCATCACCTACGGCGCCACGGAGATCGACGAGCCCCAACTGGTCCTGGTGTACGACCTGGGCGGCGGCACCTTCGACATCACCATGATCGAAATCCGCCCCGAATCCATCAAGGTCATCAGTACCGGCGGCGACCCGCGCCTGGGGGGCAAGGACTGGGATGACCGGTTGAAGGAACACCTGGCCAGGGAGTTTCCCAAATATGCCGGCGCGGACGTGGACGCCGAGGAGATCCTCTCCGATCTCTACATGGAGAGCGAACTGGCTCTGCTGGCGGAAAAGGCCAAGATCGATCTGTGCGCCAACCAGAAGGCGGAGGTTTCCTTCACCTACATGGGTGACCGGGCCGTCATCCCCGTGACCTTCGACACCTTCGCCCACATCACCCGGGACATCCTGGACAAGACCATCCGCTTGACCGGCGACATGCTGGAGGCCGCCCAGCGCAAGGGATACTACAAGTTCGACCAGATCCTCCTGGTGGGCGGCTCCACTCACATGCCCCAGATCGCCCGCCGGCTGCGCGCCGAGTTCGAGCTGGAGCCCAAATTCTTCCACCCCGAGGAGTCCGTGGCCAAGGGGGCCGCCATCTACGGGTGGAAACTCTTTCTGCGCGACCGCCTGGTGGAGCGTATCGCGGCCAAGCAGGAGGAAAAGCAGGCTCCCCTCACCATGGACCTGGGGGCGTTTTCGGAGAACCTGGAAAAGGTGGTGCGCAAGGTGGCCACCAGGAAGCCTTCCCTGGAGGATCTCCTGGAGGGCGCGGCCCTCGAACTGGACCTCGACCGGCCCGGCTACGCCACGGAAAAAGACGCCCGTACCACCGACGCCATGCGGGAACTGGAACGGGAACTGGAGGACATCGAGGTAGGGGCCATCACCCAGGCGGACATCCAGGACGCCGTGGCCGAGGTCTCCTTCCTCACCGGGTTCAAGGCCCGCGCGGTGAAAAACTCCATGATGGAGATATTGGACATCGCCTCCAAGAGCTTCGGCATCGCGGCCAAGGACAAAAAAGGCCGCCCGGGCGTGTCCATCATCGTCACCAGGAACAGCACCGTGCCCGTCAAGGCCCAAAAGACCTTCTACACGGTCAGCGACAACCAGAAGGGCGTCAACATCCGCATCATGGAAAGCGAAACCCACCACACGAGGGTGGGCGAAGACGAGGCGGTCCCCATAGGAAACGCCAAGCTGCGGTTTCCCAAGGGCCTGCCCAAAAACACTCCCGTGGACATCTCTTTTTCCTTGAACCGGGAAGGCCGCCTCCACATGACCGCCACGGAAAGGACCCATGGCAAGAGCGTCGAACTTGTGGTGGAAACTGCGTCGGTGATTTCCGCCGAGGAGTTGGAAAGAGCCAAGTCCAGGAGGGAACGCATCTCCGTGCGCTGATACGCTGCCCGCGGGTTTTTTGGTGAAACAAACGGCGGACTAGCCGTGTGACAGCCCCAAATCCAGGAATGAGACCGTCATGCAAGCATCCCGGAAAATGGAACCCCCCGCCGGGGGGCAGAAGGCCCCGGCCTCCCCCGCCGTCTTTCCCAAGGCCCGGCAGAGGCCCCCTGGAAACCAGGAGCAGAACGCCTTTCTCTTCCACAATCCCTTGCCCAGTTTCGTGGTTTCTGCGGACAACCACCGGATCCTGGACGCCAACCCCGCGTTTTTGTCCTTGGCCGGGCTCACCACCGGTGATTTTTTGGGCACCCCCCTTTCCGGGCTTCCCCTGTGGGCGGACCCGGAGCGGTGCGAAAGGGCCCTCAAGCAGGCAGGATTCGGCCGGCCCCTGCAAAACGCCTTGGTGGCCGTGCACAACGGCAAAGGCCCAAGGGAGTTCCTTTTGTCCGCCAGCCTGCTCCCGCGGGAAAACCGCCTGTTCTGCAGCCTCACCGAGGTCACGGACTACGTCCGGCAAAAGGAGGATTCGGAGCTGGAGATCAAGGTGCGAGAGCTTAAAGAGACCAACGACGCCCTGCGTATCCTGCTCAACCAGAGCCGGGAGGAGGCAAAGCGCCTGAAGCAGCGCATCCTGTCCAACGTGGAGGACCTGGTCCTTCCCTACCTCTACCGGATGAAGGAAACACCCTTGGACGCGGACCAGCAGGTGTGCCTCGCCGTGGCGGAACATAACCTGTCCGAGCTGGTGAGCCCGTTCATGCGGCATCTGGGCAACCAGCACGCCAACCTGACGCCCCGGGAGATCGAGGTGGCCAACCTGGTACGCATGGGCACCACCTCCAGGGAGATCGCCCGGCTTCTGAACATCTCCAAGCGGGCCGTGGAATTCCACCGCGACAGCCTGCGGAGCAAGCTGGGCCTGAAAAGGACCAAGCAGAACCTCCGTGCTTACCTCTCTTCCATGAGCTGATAAGCGCCCAGCATCACGAGAAATAAAGCTCTATTGCCATGCGGCCTCCGGCATTCCGGGAGGCCGCATGTTTTTTTGAATATTTTTTTCTCCTTGCGCCGAAGAGAGAAACCGGGCAATTTTAACCCGGATTATTCACGAAGCCTGATTTCCGTGCTGGCAAGGCGAGAGGGGTGAAGGCGTACTTTGGTATCCTCCAATAATCAGACCGTCTTTGGCGCAAGACCCGAAAAACAGCTCCAACGGATTGAAACTAAAGAAAAATTCGATCTCGGGCAAAATTGCTCATGAATAATCCGGGTTAAGGTTCCGGTGCAACCTGTTTTAATCGGGCTTGTTCGGCGAGCCGCCGCTTGTCGCCAGCCGGCCCGGTTTCTCTGCCCCCAGGTTCTATCCGCGACCCTCGGGGACCAAAGGGACGATACGGGAGGTGCGAGGCACCGATGCTTCTGACCGTCAAGGCATCCACCATCCCCATCTTCTTCGCCGCGGGCGTCGCCCTTCTCATGGCCCTGGAGCAGCTGACCAGGAAGAAGCCAAACAAGGCCAACGCCCTGTTTTCCGTCATCTTTTTCTGCTGTTACCTCATCATCCAGGGCGCGGCCTTCGTGGCCAACGGCGTGCCGCCCAAACACCCCTTGAGCCTGTATCTGTTTTTCACCGCCATCACCCTGGTGGGACCGGTCTACTATTTTTATTTCAATTTCCTCCTGCACCCGGAAGTAGAATACGGTCCACGGCACCTTTTGCATTTTGTGCCCGCCTTTATCGTGTTCTTCCTGGAGACGGCCTTCCAGGCCATGCCCCTGGAGTTCAAGCAACAGTGGCTTTTGGAAATGTTCACCTCGCCGCCCCAGAACGCGCTCATGGTCCTGGTCGTCCTGGGGGCGGCCAACGCCGCGGCCTACCTCGTCTATCTCCTGAAGGTGGACCTTGGCCTGGTGTGGAACGTGGACGAGATCAAGACAGAGCTCAGGCTCATCGTCATCATCAACGTGCTGGCCATCATGGCCGTTGTCTCCCTCCTGGTGGGATTCACCTTCAAGCTGCCGAAAGTGTTCATCGGCGGCGGTTATCTTTTGGCCCTGCTCACGATGGGAGTGTTTCTGGGCTACAACCGCTATCCGCACTTTCTGCGCCTGTTGAAGACCGAAATCGAAAAGAAGCGCTACGAGCGATCGTCGTTGAACAAAATCGACATCGACACCATCCACGACCTCCTTATGAACCTGGTGGAGCGGCAAAAGATCTTCACGGACACGGATTTGAACTTAAAGAGCTTGGCCGAAACCCTGTCTTTGACCCCGCACCAGCTTTCCGAGTACCTGAACAACCACCTGGAAACCGATTTCCGGTCGTTCATCAACCATTACCGGGTGGAAGAGGCCAAGAGGCTCCTTTTGGAGGACCCGGAACGGGGGGTGCTGGACATCTGCTTTGACGTGGGTTTCGGCTCCAAGTCCTCGTTCAACGCGGTGTTCAAGAAGGCTACGGGCAAAACCCCCAGCGAATACCGTACTGCATCTTCCATCCAGACCGCCTGAATAGCCCCCCTTTTTTCCTATCCTTGACCGGAAAAGAGCTTCCAGGTCCGGGCCCGTCTCGCCGGAACCGCCGGATAACCCGGATTATTCATGAGCAATTTTGCCCGAGATCGAATTTTTCTTTAGTTTCAATTCGTTGGAGCTGTTTTTCGGGTCTTGCGCCAAAGACGGTCTGATTATTGGAGGAATTCTGCCATTCGGGCAAAATTCCTCCCCCTTCGGGCTCGCCCGATTTCCGCGCTGGCCGC
>JAFDHW010000279.1 GCA_019308705.1 Deltaproteobacteria bacterium | reverse complement strand
ACCGAACCGCCGTGTACGGACCCGTACGCACGGTGGTGTGACAGGGAAAGCGGGCGACCGCCTACCTATGTCGATTGTTCCGCGGGGACGCACCGGGAAAAATACGGTATCCGCTCCATGGCCTCCCGGTTGCGATTGTGGCTTCATGGGGCATGAACCGCATAAGGGAGGAATCTCACATCATGAAGACGCCACGGCAGATGGTCTGCGAGGAATGCGGCCACGAGGGTCCGGGCAAGGCACCGTGGATCGGCGCGTACCTGTTTGTGCTCATCGTGTCCTTGGTTGCGGCCTTGGTCTTTTTCTGGGTGTTCCCGCCCGTGCTCATCCTGTTTCTCATCTTAGCCGCGGTCGTGCTCGCCATCGTCATCCGCGCCGGGACCAAGCCTCCCATCTGCGAGCAATGCGGCGCGAATTTGACCAAGGAGAAGCAGGAAGAAGTAAGGAAGGAGGAGGGAAGCTGTACTTTTGTACCGCGACCGCCTCCTGACGCAGCTATCGCGTGAATCGGGCTCGCCGGAAGGGTGAAAAATTTCGCCAATGTCAGCATTCCTTAAAGAACCTTGTACGTCTTTTCCGTTCGGTCCTGGATAAGCACGGGTTGTTTGCCGGCGGCTTCGTCGGCCCATTGTTCGGCCTGTTTTTGGCAGGCCGGGCAGGCGTTTCTGGGGACGTGGATACACATGGCGGAGTGGCCGCGGGTGGAGGAGGAGGCGATGGCCAGGGCCCCGGCGCACTGCCGGCATCGACGCAGGCGTTCCTCCCGGTTTTCCTGGATGCCGTCCGTGTCGTAGAACACGCTTTTTTGGGTGGAGATGATCTCGCCGTCCTTTCGCGGGTCCTGGGGGAGACCCTTTTCCAGGTGCATCTGTTTCAGTTCGGCCACCAGGCGGTGGATGTAGTTGGTGATGTCTTCGGGCTGGGGCTTGTACTCCGTGTCGTAGCCCGGCTCCTTCACGTGGGAGAAATCCAGGCCCGCCATGGCCATGATGATGCCCATGTTCACGTAGGGCAGGGCCTTTTCCACGGAGTAGCCGCCCTCCAGCACCGCGATGTCGGGCTTTAAGCGCTCGGTCAGCTTGGCGTAGCCCTGGGCCGAGAAGTTCATGTGGGTGATGGGGTCGGTGTAGTGGTTGTCCTGGCCCGCGGAGTTGATGACCAACTCCGGCTGGAACCGTTCCAGAAGCGGCATGACCAGTTCCTCCAGGGCGTGGAGGAATCCTTGCTCCCCTGTGCGCGGGGGCAGGGGAATGTTCACCGTGGCGCCCGCGGCGTTGGGCCCGCCGGTTTCCCCGCCGAACCCGGAGCCGGGGTAGAGGGTGCGGCCGTCCTGGTGCATGGAGATGAACAGGGTGTCCGGGTCGTGCCAGTAGATGTCCTGGGTGCCGTCCCCGTGGTGGCAGTCCGTGTCCACCACGGCCACCCGGCCGATCCCGTACACGTCCCGCAAGTACTCGATCATGACGGCTTCGATGTTGATGTTGCAGAAGCCGCGGTTGCCGTGCACCACTTTCATGGCGTGGTGTCCCGGGGGCCGCACCAGGGCGAAGACGCTCTCCACCTCCCGGTTCATGACCGCGTCCGCGGCCACCAGGCACCCGCCCGCGGAGATGAGGTGGCTCTCCGTGGTCACCGCCGCCTCGTCCGGCACGCAGAAGTGGGCCCGCCGCACGTCGTCGAGCCCGCAGGGCCGCACCCGGTACTCCACGATGCCCGGCACGTCCAGGAGACCCTCCTCCTGCACCTGGTCCTGGGTGTAGAGGAGCCTCTCCTCCCGCTCCGGGTGGGTGGGCGAAACCGCCCAGTCGTAGGCTGGAAAGAACACCAGCCCGGTTTTTCGCGAAGCCCTCAGCACGCCTCTTCCTTCCGCGTCCACTCCGGGATGAGCCCGGGCGCCAGGGAAAGTTTCAGGCGGATGTTGCGGCCCGCCCGTGCGCCGTTTCTGATCATGTTGAACGATTCTTTTTCCGAGATGGCGAAATCCAGGTGCTCGGCCGTGGCGCCTTCTTCCGCCGCGCGTTTGGCCAAGGACTGCTTGGCCACCTCCATGGCGGTTTCCATGGTGAAATCGCGACGGACGGAGGTTTCCAGCCCCACCTCGGGCACCACCAGCACGCCCCGGCGGGTGTCCGCGTGCAGGGAAATCTCCGTGGTGACCCGGGAGGCCGCCGCTCCCACGGCGTTGGCCACCGAAAAGTGGTCCGGCACCCGTACGGGAAGCCCGAAGGCCTGTTCCAGGTAAGGCGCCAGCATGGCCGCCGGCCCGCCCAGGGCCACCAGCCCGTCGGGTTCGAGCCGCACGCCCTCGATGACCTCGTAGATGGTGTACACGGGCCGGGAGTTCACGTAGTGCACGAACGCCTTGGCGGCAATGGCCAGGTTGCGCGCCATGGATTCCAGGACTTCCCTGGCCGCGGTCTTGGCGTCCCACCTTCTGGCTGCGCCCACCTGCTCCATGGCCTGCCTGGCCTTGGCCGCGTCGCCCTCGGCAAGGAGCCCCAGCACCACCATGGCGTCCGTGGGCGTGGGGGCCGGGCCGCCAAAGGCCATGGGCGGGCCTTGGCGGTTGGGGCCGATGGCCAGCCGTTTGCCCGACGTGGAAATCTCCGAGTCTCCGCCCATGCCGATGGACCGGGTGAGGAGCGACCGGATATTGGTGGCGAACGGCCCCAGGGTGATGCCCTTGGGCACGTACAACGGCATGCCGTCCAGGACCAGGGCCATGTCCGTGGTGGTGCCGCCGATGTCCAGGACCAGGGTCTGGCCGGGGCACCCGTCCGTGGCCAAGGCGCCCATGACGCTGGCCGCCGGGCCGCTCTGGACGGTTTCCGCGGGAAAGTTCGCGGACGCGGCAAGCCGCACCGTGCCGCCGTCGGGCTTCATGAGGTAGCGGGGGGCGTTTAAGCCCCGCTCCCGCAAGACCTGTTCCAAAGACTCCAGAAACGAGGTGTGCAGGCGGGTTAGCGCGGCGTTCAAATAGGTGGTGGCGATGCGGCGGGGGAAATTCAGCAACCCGGAGAACCGGTGGCCCAGGACCAGGTGGGTGAAGGAGCCCTGGAGCATGGTTGCGATGGCAAGCTCGTGGTCCGGGTTTCGCACGGAGAACTTGCCCGCGATGCCCACCGAATCGATGTCCTTTTTGTGGATGGCTGCGGCGGCGTTCTTCACCGCCGCCTCGTCCACGGGGACCACCTCCTCGCCCCGGTGGTCCAGGCACCCGCCCACCACGTGGAAGGCCGGGCCCACGGAAAACCATTCCGGGTCCATGCCCGGCCCGGCGGTGACGATCATGCCGGCCGGGTCCAGCCGGTCCGTGACGACGGCATTGGTGGCCATGGTGGTGGAAAACACCATGCGCCGGATGCGGGACACGCCCACGCCGGAAAGCACCCCGTCCAGGGCCCGGGACAGGGTTTCCAGGAGGTCCGGCCGGTTCACCACCTTGACGTGGGCGGCCACCTGCCCCTCGCACACCAGTACGGCGTCCGTCTGGGTTCCCCCCACGTCGAGGCCAAGAATCATGGATTCACCAAGGGAAAAGGAAAGTCTCGTTCATGGCTCCAACCAAGCATCGCGGAACCATAACGAAACAAGGCTGTCATGTAAAGTTCATTCCTGGCCGCGCGCGGAGGCCAAAAGCACGCCGCACACGGTCTTGGAGTCCTGGATGCGTCCGTCCGCCACCATGGCCCGGGCCTCGGCCAGGTCCACCCGGTGCACTTCCAGCACCTCGCCCGGGTCCAGGCTCTGCTTGGCCGGGGAAAGGTCCCTGGCCACGAACACGTGGATGCGCTCCGTGGTGTAGCCCGGCGCGGGTAAAAGCTCCGCGATCTTCTCGAAGCTCTCCGCCGAATATCCCGTCTCCTCGGCCAGTTCCCGCCTGGCGCACTGTTCCATGTCCTCGCCCGGGTCCAGGGTGCCCGCGGGAATCTCCCAGATCCACCCTCCGGCCGCGTGCCGATACTGCCGCAGCAAGATCACCCGTCCCTGGTCGTCGATGGGCACCACCGCCGCGGCGCCCGGATGTTTCACCAGGTCCAGCCTGGCACGCCTGCCGCTGGGAAGGTCCACCTCTTCCCGCACCACCTTAAAAACCCGTCCGGAAAACACCGTCTCACTCATGGAAAGGCCTTTCTGAAAGCTTTTCGCGTAGTAGCCGTCAGGCTGTCCGGAGCACCGGGCAGGCAACTACGTTTGAGACTTAACCCGGATTATTCACGCGTTCGATTCGCGCGAGAGCAAGGAAGGAGGAGGGAAGCTGTACTTTTGTACCGCGACCGCCTCCTGACGCAGCTATCGCGCGAATCGGGCTCGCCGGA
>JAFDHW010000278.1 GCA_019308705.1 Deltaproteobacteria bacterium | reverse complement strand
CGAGCTTTTTGGCGTTTTCGGTCGCCTTTTCGTCCGGCTCGCCCACGCAGCCCACGCTGTAGTGGCCCGTGGCGGTCATGGGATCGCCCACCTCCACCATGTCGTAGATGAGGAAGCAGGCGATGATGGAGAATATGGTGGTCTCCATGCCGCCGTTGACGCCGCCGCCGGTGGTGAAGGCCGCGCCCACCTTGCCCTCCATCTGTTTGCGCACGGAAACGAAGTCGTCGAACACCTTTTTCAGCTCCGAGGCCATGACCCCGAAATAGACCGGCGACCCGGCCACGATGCCCGCGCAGTTTACAAAGTCGTCCTTGGTGACTTCGGCGGTGTCCTTGACCACGGCCGCGGCCCCGTCCACGGAGTTCACGCCTTCTGCCACGGCCTGGGCCAGGCGCTTGGTGTTTCCGCCCTTGCTGTAATAGAGAACGAGCACGTCCATGAATATCCCTCCTTGTTTCTTCTCCGCCGCCATCCCCGGCCCCGGCGAATCCTCCTGGTGCAAGCCGTCGAAAGGTTCCCCAACAGGCGCAGGGGAGCCCCGCGTCACTTCGCCTCCCTGATCGCCTCCGCCAGGTCCAGGGTTCCGTCGTAGAGGGCCTTGCCGGTGATGACGCCGGTTATGCCCAGGTGCTCCACGGCTTTGAGCGCGCGGATGTCTTCGATGCCGGTGACGCCGCCGGAGGCCACCACGGGGATGTCCGTGTTTTGGGCGAACCGGGCGGTGGCTTGAACGTTCACCCCGGTGTGCATGCCGTCGCGGGAGATGTCCGTGAAGTTGATGGCCGCCACGTCGAAGCCCTTGTACCAGGCGGCCGCCTCCTCGGCGCGGATTTCGGTGGTTTCCACCCAGCCCTCCACGGCCACCATGCCGTCTTTGGCGTCGATGCCCAGGATGATCCTGCCGGGGTGCTTGGCAATGGCCTTCTTGACCCGGTCCGGGTGCTTGACCGCGTCGGTGCCGATGATGACGCGGTCCACGCCCATGGAGAACAGCCGCTCCATGGTGGCGAGGTCGCGCACGCCTCCGCCCACCTGGATGGGCACGGAGACCGCGGCCAGGATGGCCTCCACGGCGGCGGTGTTCTGGGGGCTCTTGGTGAACGCGCCGTCTAGGTCCACCACGTGGATGCGCTCGGCTCCCTGGTCCTGCCATTTCCTGGCCATGGCGGCAGGGTCCGCGGAATATACGGTTTCGGCGTCCGCCCGGCCCTGGAGCAGCCGCACGCAGCGCCCCTGGCGGATGTCCACCGCGGGAATGACGATCATTTCTCGGGAAAATCCTCCAGCATCTTTGCAAGCCCCAGTTCGGCCAGGCGTTTCACCTTGACCCACCTGCCGCCCCGCTTCACGAAGTCCGGGGCCTTCAACAGGTTTTCGGACAGGGGCTGTTGGGTTTCGTCATACCGGCCGGCCCACAGGATGCGGCCGTCCGCGGTGCGCAGAAGGTACAGGTCAAAGGCCACGGACGCGGGATTGTCCACGGCGTAGGCCGTGCCCTCCCGCTCGCGGAACCGGTAGACGTAGCCGGCCAAGACCGCGTCGGCGTTGGCGCGCCGGCCGATTTCCAAAACCAGTTGCCGTTCGGTCGGGGGGTGGGTGGAGGTGCCCAGGGCGCTTGTCCGCTGGCCCTCCACCGCCTCGGGGGGAATGAGGGTGTAGGCGGATTGCTCCACGAACTTGGCAAGCTTTTCGGTGAGAAAGTCCGCCGCGCCCTCCTCCACCGTTCCGGTGAAGAACATCTTGCCCGAAAGGGGCGATTTCACCTGCCGGCCCGTGCCGTAGACCCCGGTCATGTCCGTAAAGCCAAGAACCAGGATGGACTGGATGCCGGAAACGTCGGGCTGGCGCTTGGGTTCGGGCCCGGCGAACAGGGCGCACCCGGCCGGCAAAAGGGCGCACAGGACCATCGCCGCCGCGGCAAGCAGCCGGGAGGTTTTCATAGCGCCCCCTTGGAAGAGGGCACGCCGGCAACCCGCGGATCCTTGGAGACTGCAACGTTCAGGGCGCGGCCCAGGGCCTTGAACACCGCCTCGATCTTGTGGTGGTCGTTCTTGCCGTAAGGCACGGACAGGTGGCAGGTGATGCCCGCCTTGGTGGCGAACGCCCGGAAAAACTCCAAAAAGAGCTGGGTGTCGAAGTTCATGATGGCCGGGCTGGAGAACTCCACCTCAAAGACCAAAAAGGGCCTGCCCGACACGTCTATGTGGGCGACGCCCAACGCCTCGTCCATGGGTACCCAGGCGGACCCGTAGCGCCGGATGCCGGTCTTGTCCCCCAGGGCCTCGGCCAGGGCCTGGCCCAGCACCAGCCCCACGTCCTCCACCGTATGGTGCAGGTCCACATCCACGTCCCCCCTGGCGGAAACGGAAAGGTCCAGAAGGCCGTGCACGGCCAGCAGGGTGAGCATGTGGTCCATGAAGCCGATGCCCGTGGAGATTTCCGCCTTCCCGGAGCCTTCCAGGCGCAGGGTCGCCTCCACGGATGTCTCGTTGGTCTTTCGCGAAACCGTTGCTTTTCGGTCCATGTCTGGATTCCTCCCCCCTCCGGGGTGGTTTCGCCCCGGAAACCTAGAGGTTCTACAGGCTGGGGAGGGAGAAGTCAATGAACCGCCGGGCGGCCAAAACGCGGGCGGGCCTTGATTTTTTACCGGTCGTACAGCGATACTTGAACGCTTGGGTTGCGGTTTTGAAAGGAGAACATGGTGAACGAAGCGTCCATCAGCGAAGGAGTCGTGGACGGCGACGCCACGGTGCGCTATCTGCGGCATCTGCACGTTGTGACCACCGAAGACGGCAAGAACCTGGTCATGAGCCGGAAAACCCCGGTGGACCAAAAGCCCCTGGCCCCGGTGCTGCTGGTCCACGGCCTGGGCCAGAACCGCTTTTCCTGGACCCTGCCGAAAAGGAGCATGGAGAACTACCTGGTTTCTTTGGGCTTCGAGACCTACAACGCCGAGCTCCGCGGCCACGGCATGTCCCGCGCCATGGGCGCGCCCGTCATACGCGCCTTCGAGGAATACTTGGACCTCGACGTGCCCGCGCTCCTTGCCGCGGTGCAGAAAATCTCCGGCCGCGAAAAGGCCTTTTACATCGGCCACAGCCTGGGCGGCACCATCTCCTACGCCGCCGGGCCAAGGGTCCAGGACAAGCTTGCTGGCATCGTGTCCATCGCCGGCCCGTTTCACTTCGGCAGGGGCAATCCCTGGCTCCGCACCCCCGCCTGGGTGGCCCACACCGTGGAAAAGCTCGCCAAGGTCCCGGACAGCCTGCTCCCCAGAACCCTGCACGTGGACTCTCTGGGGGCCTTCTTTCGGACCGCCTCCTTTGCCTTGGACCACCCCGCCTGGCTGGTCCCCCTTCAGCTGTGGCACCCCCGCAGCATGGAGCCGGAAATCCTCAAACACCGCCTGTCCATCGGCATGGACCACACGGGATTTTCCCTGGTGCGCTACTTCCTGAACTGGGCAGGCTCGGGCAAGTTCCGGTCCTCCTGCGGCACCCGCGACTTCGAAGCCCAGGTCCGCGAACTCTCCGTGCCCCTTTTGTTCGTCAACGGCGACCGCGACTACTCCGTGCCACCCTCCTCCGCCCTGGGCGCCTTCCAGGCTGCCAAATCCCAGGACAAAACGTTCCACGTGTTCGGCAAAAAAATCCACGGTCACCACTTCGGCCACCTGGACCTCATCGTCGGCCGCCACGCCCCCGCCCACGTCTGGCCGGTAATAGGCGAATGGATGAAGAAAAGGGTTTAGCCCGGATTATTCATGAGCAATTTTGCCCGAATGGCAGAATTCCTCCAATAATCAGACCGTCTTTGGCGCAAGACCCGAAAAACAGCTCCAACGGATTAACAATAACGAAAAATTCGATCTCGGGCAAAATT
>JAFDHW010000277.1 GCA_019308705.1 Deltaproteobacteria bacterium | reverse complement strand
AAAAACAGCTCCAACGGATTGAAAATAACGAAAAATTCGATCTCGGGCAAAATTGCTCATGAATAATCCGGGATAAATATTTTATTCGGCGAAATTTTTCATGAATGATTCGGGCTAGGGGCACATTCCCCGAAGAAAGGGCCGAGGAAAAATCATTTTTCCCTCATGCCCACCAGGCCCCTTTTGCCCAGTTCCCGAAGAAAGACCGTCACCGAGGCTTCGGCCTCCGCCGGGAGCACCTGAAAATCCCTTTCGAACTTGTCGACGATGTTCTTCACCGTGCGCCGGCCGTCCACCATGTCCCACACCGCGCGGCCCATGGCGTCCAGCTCCAGGCGCTTGGTCCGCGCCTGGTCCCCGGCCAGGCCCATGCGCCGGGCAAGCCGGGCGAACCAAGGCTTGTACACCACCTGGTAGGTCAGGATGATCCCCTTTTCGCGGGGTTCTTCTTCCACCTCCCGGTTTTTCTCCACCACGGCCGAAAGGGCCCGGTCCCGGGAAAGGCGCGGGGATATGCCGTTGTTTTTGCCCATGGATTCCGCCCGATGAAGAGGGAAAACGCTTATCCGGCGATGCCGTAGGAATCGAAGACCTTGGAAACGGCGCCGGTGTCCAGCCTCGCCCCCTGGGCCGTGGCGGCCAGGATGCGGTTTTTTCCCTCGACCAGCCACGCGCGGCCCAGGGTGTGCAGGGGACGGGAGGAAAGCCGGCGCATCAACCGCCGTCCCGCGGAGGCCGGGGGCGGCTGTTCCCAGTAGATCCGGCCGTTGAAGTCCGCGTTGTCCGGCAGGGTGTCTGCGCCGGGGAGCCTCTGCTTCACCCATCCCGCGAGGCTCTGGTCCACCAGGAGCATCGAGGCCGGACTCCAGCGCCACAGGCAAAGGTCCGTGCCCCCTCCGGAAAACGCCAGCATGAACTCTCCGGGAAGGAAGCGGTAGGAGTCCAACTCCATGGAGACGGGCACCCTGGCGCAGATGTCGAACAGCGACCAGGACACCTCCCCGCCCCGGGGATGGTCGGAAAAGGAGGCCAGGACCTTTCCCGCCTTCTTGCCCGCCATGCCGTAGAACAAAAACACCGTGGCGGTGCCGCACCCCGGGCAGTAAGCCAAAACCCCCCGTCCGGTGGTGGGCTTTTTGGCCTTGATGCCCAGCACCTCGAACCCGGAAAGGGCCTGGGCCCAAGAGGCGTCTAGGGGGGCCAAGTCCACTTCGCGGGATTTCTTCACCCATCCGGTGGGGGAAAACCGCTTGCCCGCGCGCTGCCAAGCCAGCTCCATGACCGGGCCGGTGGGGTCGGCGAAGTGGAGGTGCCGCCGACCGATCTTCACGGGGCGGCAGTTTGCCGGGGCCCAGAAGCGGAGTCCGTTCCAGCCGATTTGCCGGGTTTCCATGTCGGTCCTTCCCTGCCGCACGGTCAAAGGTAACACCCGTTTTTGCCACATTCAACTCGCAGGCCCACCCGTTTTTCTCCTTTTGCTAGTCCGGGCCCCGAAATGCAAAAATAAGGATTGACTATCCCATGGAATTGACATAGTAAAACTATGCCGAGATGTTGTTCAATCTCCCTGGAAGACAGGATGGATAAAGAGTTTTTACGTTCCTGCGGACAAGGCTCCACGGACCCTTCGCGGAGGTCGTTCCTCGGCAGAGGAGTGATCGCCATGGGTGTCGCCGGGGCCATGGCCGCGGGGTGGTCCGTCCTGCGCTTTTTGTTCGCCTCCGGGCCCAAGGCGCACTCCATGCCCGGGGGGGCCTTCTCCTCCACGGTCGGCTCAGCGGAAACAAGCGGGCCTTCCCTTGCCAAAAACCCCGACGGTTCCTGGTCCCTGGACGCCGACGCCCTGCCCATGGGCCAGTCCCTGGTCCTCTCCATGTCCGGGGTTCCGGTGCTCATCCTCCATGGAAACAAAGGCGTGCGCGCATTTTCCGCCACGTGCACCCACCTGGGATGCCTGGTCCGGTTTTCCATGGAAGACAACCAGTTCCAATGCCCCTGCCACGGCGGCAAGTACGATGAAAACGGGCGGGTGGTGGCCGGTCCGCCCCCCATGGACCTCAAAGAATACCGGGTGGACGCGGACGACGGCGACATCCGCATCTTCCCGGTGTAGGATTTTCCATGCCCCCTTTGCGGAAAACCCTGTTTTGAGTGCGCGGGGACGGTTTCTGGAAGCCGCGGCCGGCCTGACGAGCCGGGCAGCGCGGCGCGCGCCGGTGGAGGCGGCCCGGGCCGGAAGCCTGTTTTGGGCCTGGCTGGGCCGGACGGCCGCCCGCGCGCGTGCCGTGGGCCGGGAAATAGCCACCGGCACGACCCTGGCCCCGGAGCGCTGGACCGACTACCTGGATTACACCGGGACCGCCGCGGCGGTGCTCCTGGTGCTCCAGGCCGCCACGGGCGTGCTTCTGGCCCTGCACTACGAGCCCCACCCCTCCCTGGCGTTCGCCTCCTTTTCCGCCGTGGGAACGGAGGTTCCTTACGGCCTGCTGGTCTCCGGGCTCCACGCCGCCGGGGCCCGGCTCCTGATCCTGGTGGGCATGGTCCATCTCTTGCGGGTGGCCTGGACCTCCTCCTACCGCGGCCCCCGGGCCGGCCACTGGTACACGGGCGTGGCGCTTCTGTCCGTGATGATGCTCTCCGGGTTTTCCGGCTACCTGCTTCCCTGGGGGCAGCAGTCCTTCTGGGCCTGCGTGGTGGGCACCGAGGCCGCGGGGGCGTTGCCCGTGGTGGGCAAGGCCTTGGTCCACGCCCTGCGGGGCGGGCCGGAAGTGGGCGGCCCCACCCTCACCCGGTTTTACTTGTTCCACGTGTTCCTGTTTCCCCTGGCCGTGGCCGGCCTGCTATACTGGCACATCCAGCGGGTGTGGAGGACCGGCGTCTCCGGCCCCCCGGACGCCACGGCCCGGCCGGATCCGAAGGCCTGCAGGGGTTGCGGCGCCTGCGAGCGGACGTGCGCCTTTTCCGCGGTGTTCGTGAAGACCGGGCAAGAAGGCCGGCGGGCCGAGGTGGATGAGGCCGCGTGCAACGCGTGCCGGGCCTGCGTCTTTGCCTGCCCCGCCGGGGCCGTGGCCCTGGTTCGGGACAACGCCCCCGTGCCCACGGAACCCATCTTCCCCCACAACGTCCTCCGAAGGAGCGCGGCGGTTCTGGCGGCGCTTTTGGTGCTGTTCGCGGGGGTGTACTTTTTCCGGGGCCTGGCCGTGGGCCACAAGGTGCCCGCGGATCCCCTGTCCACGCCGGACCGCATCAAGCCGGACTGGTATTTCCTGGCCCCCTACCAGGTTTTGAAAATCCTGCCCAGCGAGCGGTGGGGGCTGTTTGCCCTCCTGGCGGCCTTCGGGCTGGTGGCCGCGCTTCCGGCCCTGGACAAAAAGGGCCCCCGGCGGCCGGAGGACCGGCCGGTGTTCATCCGGGTGTTTCAGGCGTCGGTGGCCGTGTTCGTGGTCCTTACCGTCTGGGGGTGGCTGTCATGAGGATCGCCGCGGTAGTGCTGGCGTTTCTGGCCGCGGGCCTGGCCCGGGGGGAGGAGCCCTTGTTCGTGCTCCAGGACGCCTGCGTGCGCTGCCATCTGCTGGGAGAAGACGGCCGCAAGGACAACTCGGTTCTGGCCTGGAAACAAAGCGTGCACTTCTCCGCCCAATCCTCCTGCGCGGACTGCCACGGCGGAGACCGGCTGCTGTACATGGACTTTGCCAAAGGGCACATGGGCCTGCCCACCCGGGCCGAGGCCCTGGCCGCGTGCGCAAAATGCCACCCGGCCCTGGCGGACCCGGCGGCCACCAGGCCCGTGGCCTTCGGACGACAGGACACGTGCACCGCGGACTGCATCACCTGCCACGGTTATCACGCGGTTCAAAAGCCCGGGGCGCACCTTCTGAACGCGGCAAACTGCGACCCCTGCCACCAGGACCCGGCCCCGGCCAGGGCCGTGGGACAGGCCGCT
>JAFDHW010000276.1 GCA_019308705.1 Deltaproteobacteria bacterium | reverse complement strand
TCCTCAAAGAAACAGCGTGCATTTTTCAAGGACCCTTCAATTGGCACTTAACCTGTTTAAATCCGTATAAATATTTTATTCGGTGAAATTTTTCATGAATAATTCGGGTTAGATATATTCCGTTCAACGAAATTTTTCGTGAACCATTCGGGTTGGAAGCTCCAGCCCCCCATGGCGCGGTTCGTGGGCTTCCGGCAACATATGTGTATTCGGATGGTCAACCCGGCCGGCCACGAAAGACGCATCAGGTCTACCGGGCCTTCTACCACGTCGCCTGTCTCTTCACCACATCAAGGAAGCTTCCGTGGCGGTGGCCAAGAATGACCGGGTCCAAGGCGGCGGGGATGAAAAGACCCGGTAAAAGGGCCAGGGTGTGGAGGATGTCCAGGCCCCGGACCAGGCCCTCGGTGACGGGCCGGTGCACCAGAGGAAGGGAAAGGAGCCTGCCCCCCTGGCGGGGAAACTTGTAGGCCCGGGGGGCCAGAAAGCGCAACAGCGCGGTGTTGGCCCGAAACACGGACAGGCGGTGGTTGTAGATCGCCCGCGCCTGGCAGGGATCCCCTGCCAGGGCCACGGCGCGGCCCGCGGCCCGGCCCGTGAACAAGGCCTGGTAGACGCCCTCCCCGGTCAACGGATCCGCGAATCCGCCCGCGTCCCCGGCCAACAGCGCCGGGACGTCCCCTGGCATCCTGTGCCCGCCCCAGGGGATGTTTCCGCCCGTGACCGGGGCTTTGGGGTCCTTTCCCAGGCGCCAGGAAAGGTAGGAGCAAAGCAGGGAGAACATGGCCTTGGAGTTCCGGGGAACCAGGGAATAGACCCCGGCGTTGCCCTTGCCGCCGGAGGTGGGGAACACCCACCCGTAGCCCATGCCCCCGGGCAGGCCGTCGAACACGATGCGGTCCGCGGTCCTTGACGTATCCACCCCGGTTTTCATGAGCGCGACGGCCCGGCGGCGCACCCGGCCGCCCAGGCTTTTCCTCACCCGGCCGGCGGCCCCGTCCGCGCCGATGAGCGCGGGGGCGAAAAACGCCCCCTGGTCCGTGCGCACGGTGAACCTCCTGCCGTCCCACTCCACCCGGGACACCCGGGCGCGGACCAGCTCCGCCCCGGCGGAAACGGCTTCCTCCACAAAGGCCGCGTCCAGCCGTGTGCGGTCCGCCAGCCACAGCAGGGGTTTCTTGGCCTCGAACAGGTTGCGGTGCCAGGGAGGGGCGTTCCCCTCCATGGCATACAAGGCCCGGCCGGGGTCCACGGAGGGGAAATGGTTGGCAAGGAAGATCCTGGCGCGGGGGGAGATCCCGCCGCCGCAGGCCTTTTTGCGGGGGCCCGGCCGTGCGAGGAAGCGAACCCGCGCGCCCGCGCGGGCGAGCTCGAGGGCCGCGGCCGAGCCCGCCGGCCCCGCGCCGACGACCAGGCAATCGGGTTCGGGCATGGAAATCGGTTCCTTAACGGGCAAGGGGCGCCCGGTGGTTCTAGTTCTGCAAATCCGGCTTCATGGACTGCAAATGCAGGGGAACGTTGCGTTCATGCTCCCTGTGCACCACGTCCCGCCTCAGCAGGGACCGGGCCAGCCAGGCCGGGGCGGAGGCGGCCATGCCGAGGTAGTACTGACCGCGGACCTGGGAGGAAAAGAACACCCGGGAGAACAGTCCCGTCTCCCCCAGCCGGCCGATGGCCCGGGCGTTTTTCAGGGCCAGCGGCCCCAGCCGCTTCAGCAGCCGCACGTTGGCCGAAAACAGGGCCATGCGCCGCTCAAAGGCCCGGCGGACCTTGTGCGGCGGGTTGGAAACCACGGCGGCGGCGGCGTGGCCGGCCGTGGCCAGGGCCTGGAAGATGCCCTCGCCGGTGAAAGGGTCCGTGTATCCCCCGGCGTCGCCCACCAGAAGGGCCGGAAGCTTCTTGTCCAGCCGGCACCCGCCCCAGGGCAGGATGCCGCCCTTGACGGGCGAGGCGAAGCGCACGCCGCCCAGGCGCTGGGAAGTGTAGAAATAAAGCCGCTCCCTAAGCTCGGCCCCGCCCATGGGGCTGATGGTGAACACCCCGACATTGGCCGTGGTTTCCGACGTGGGAAACACCCACCCGTATCCCATAGGAAGGGCGTCGTAGTCAAAGATTGCCGCGTCAAGGGGACGGGAAACCTCCACCTTCTCCGCTATGAGGGCCCGGGCCATGCGGGGTTCGCTCCCTCCCAGGCTTTTCCTGGTGCGGCTGACCGCCCCGTCCGCGCCGATGATGCAGGGCGCGGAAAAATCACCCCGGTCCGTGCGCACCGTGAACCGCCTGCCGTCATGCTCCACCCGGCGCGTGGCGGCTCCCCGGATCACCCGCACCCCGGCGTCCCGGGCATGGCCCATCATCCACCGGTTGATGGTCTTGCGGTCCGCCACCCGGGCCAGGGGGGTCTTTGTCACGAAGCGGTTGTAGTGGTGGGGCACCACGTTCAGCTCGATGCGCGTCACCGCCCTGCCCGCGTCAAACGGCATGCCCATGCGGGAAAGCAGGTGGAGCGACCGGCCGGAAAGCCCTCCGGCGCAGACTTTTTTCTCCGGGTTCTCCCGGTGTTCCAGCACCACGGCGTCCACGCCCGCGCGGCAAAGGAGAATGCTCGCGCAAAGCCCGGCCACGCCGCCGCCCACGACCACGCACTGGCAGCGATGCATGCGTCCTCCTTATCTATTGAATCGGTTTTTGGGCGGAAGCCCCCCGGGGCTGTTTCGGGGAGGGGTCCCGCACGCCTGAAACGCTATGGTCTCTCCGGCTCGGCCAGGGGGCCGGCCGGATGCGCGCCGGAAGGCGGGTTTTGGGCAGAAACGCTAATTCGCCGCGTGCTTTTTTATCAGCCTGCCCACCTGGGAACCGGACCACCGGCCGCGGCCCGAAAGCGTGGGCACGCCCTGTTCGTTCAGGGTCCGGGCGACGGCCGCCTGGCTTTGGCCGGCCTTGAAAAGCTTAAGGATGCGCGGCAAGGGGTCCGGGGCCGGTGCATGGGATTTTTTCGCCGCTGGCTTTTTGGACGGCGTCTTGGGGATGGAAACGCTCTTGGCCGCCAATTTCCCGGCCAAGGACTTGCTCTTGGGAGTCCGGGCCCTGGCTGGCCGGGCGGGGCTTTTGATCCAGGCGCTGTCGCCCAGGCGTTCCCGGATGAACTTCTCGATGCGCAGGTTCATGAGCTCGGGTTGCTCGACCAGGGCCGCGTGGCTGCCCTTGGGCACCGTGAGGAGTTCGGCGTTGGGGATCGTCTCCGCCATTTCCGCGGATACCCGGTGGGGGGTGAACAAATCGTGCTCGCCCGCCACCACCAGCACGGGCACGTCCATCTTGGACAGCATGTCCCTGGCCGAGTGCTTCTGCATGTGGGCGCCCATGCCGAACAGCACCCGCATGTCCTGGCCGGCCAGGTGGCGGAAGTAGGGCTGCATGTCTTTAAACTTGATGTGGTGGGGGTTTACGAACCGGGCAAGCTTGGCCCCGGGAAAGGCGATGTAATCCCGCACGAGGGCGTGGACCACCGAGTTCACCAGCCAGGGAAAGGCAAAGGTGAAGTGGTAGAGCAAAGGGAACACATAGGCGAACTTGTCGGTGTGCAGAAAGGAGCTGACGGGCTTCTCATAGGCCCCCAGCACGGGGATGAGCCCGGCCACGCGCTGCGGAAACCGGCGGTAGAACTCGAAGATGGTCTGCACGCCCATGGAGTGGCCCAAAAGAAGCGCCTGCTCCGCGCCCACGGCGTCCATCACGCAGGCCAGGTCGCGGGCGTTCTGCTCCATGGTGAGGTTTTTCAGGTCCGGTGCGGGATCGGAGTTTCCGTGGGAGCGGTAGTCCCACACCACCACGTTGTAGTGAGGGGAAAAGTACTCCACCAGGTATTTCCAGAAAAAGGTGGAAACGCAGATGCCGTTGCAGGCCACGATGGCCGGGCCCTCGCCCTTGGCCTCGTAGTAGATG
>JAFDHW010000275.1 GCA_019308705.1 Deltaproteobacteria bacterium | reverse complement strand
TTCCCAGGGCGAGTTCACGGATCTCTGCCGGGGGCCGCATGTGCCCCACACCGGCATGGTCAAGGCCTTCAAGCTCATGAAGGTTTCCGGGGCCTACTGGCGGGGCGACCCCAACCGCGCCCAGCTCCAGCGGCTCTACGGCACCGCGTTCTTCGACAAGAAGGATCTCAAGAAATACCTCCGCCTCCTGGAGGAGGCCAAGAAGCGCGACCACCGCAAGGTGGGGGCGGCGCTGGAGCTTTTCTCCTTCCACGAGGAGGCCGCGGGCATGCCCTTTTTCCACCCCGCGGGCATGGAGGTGTGGAACGCGCTGTTGGCCTACTGGCGCGAGGAGCACAAGGCCGCGGGCTACGTGGAGACCAAGACGCCCATCATGCTGCACCGGTCCCTGTGGGAGCGCTCCGGCCACTGGGACAACTACCGCGAGAACATGTACACCACCACGGTGGAGGAGACCGAGTACGCCATCAAGCCCATGAACTGCCCGGGCGGGATGCTGCTCTACAAGGAGAAGCACCACTCCTACAAGGACCTGCCCGTCCGGGCCGCGGAAATCGGCCTGGTGCACCGCCACGAGCTTTCCGGCGTGCTCTCGGGGCTGTTCCGCGTCCGGGCCTTCCACCAGGACGACGCCCACATCTTCATGACGCCTTCCCAGATCAAGGACGAAATCCTGGGGGTGCTCAACCTGGTGGACCGCATCTATTCCACGTTCGGGCTGGGGTTTCACCTGGAGCTTTCCACCCGGCCGAAAAAGTCCATCGGCACGGACGAGCAGTGGGAAACGGCCACCAACGGGTTAAAGGACGCCCTTGCCGCCTACGGCCGGGACTACAAGATCAACGAGGGCGACGGCGCGTTCTACGGGCCCAAGATCGACGTGCACATCAAGGACGCATTGGGCCGGACCTGGCAGTGCGGCACCGTGCAGCTGGACATGAGCCTGCCCGAGCGGTTCGACCTCTCCTACGTGGGCGAGGACAACGCCCGCCACCGGCCGGTGATGATCCACCGGGTGGTGTACGGGTCCATCGAGCGCTTCCTCGGCATCCTCACCGAGCACTTCGCGGGGCGCTTTCCCCTGTGGATGGCGCCGGTGCAGGCGGCGGTTTTGGCCATGAACGACGATATCGTGCCCTACGCCGCCCAGCAGGCGGACCGCATGCGCGCGGCGGGGCTGCGGGTCTTTCTGGACGACCGCACCGAGAGCATCAACAAGAAGGTGCGCGACGCCCAGTTGAAGAAGGTTCCCTTTATGGTCACCATCGGCGCCAAGGAAAAGGACTCGGGGACCTACGCCGTGCGCACCGTCGACGGCAAGGTGCGCTTCGGGGTGGACCCGGAGGCGTTTTTTTCCGCGTTGGTTGAAAACGTGGGAAAACGCAGCCTGGAGTACCCCTCCTTTGAATGAACGGCCGCAACCCGTCCCCTTTTTGTTCTCCGGCGGGGGTCGCGGGCCGTGTGCGGGCATTTTCCTCTTGCGCGGAAAAAAATGCTAAGGTAATTTTTCTTTTTAACTAAGTAAGGCCCGGAGGAGGAACGCCTTTCCTCCGGCCGCGTCACCCGTTGCAGAACCCGTTACCCTGGAGGTGGTGGCATAAACAACCGAGTGAACATCAACAAGAAGATCCGGGCCAAGGAGGTGCGCCTGATCGACCAGGACGGCAACCAGGCGGGCATCCTGCCGTTGCACCAGGCCCTGGCCGTGGCCGAGGCTGCAGGGTTGGACCTGGTGGAGGTTTCCCCCAACGCTTCCCCGCCGGTCTGCAAGATCATGGACTACGGGAAGTACAAGTACCAGCAGACCAAGAAGCAGCAGGAAGCCAAGAAAAGGGCCTCCACCTTCCAGGTCAAGGAGATCAAGGTCCGGCCCAAAACCAGCGACCACGACCTGGGAACCAAGATCGGCCACATCAAGCGGTTCATCGACAACCGGGACAAGGTGAAGGTCACCGTCATGTTCCGGGGCAGGGAAATCGCTTTCGCAGACCGCGGAAGAGCCATGCTCCAGCGGGTCATGGAGGAAACCTCCGACTTCGCCGTGGTGGAGCAGCAGCCCAAGTTCGAGGGACGCACCATGATGATGGTGCTCTCCCCCAAATAGGCCGAACCCGGCCGCCAGAGGGTCCCCTCCGCGCCACGGGCTGGCGCGGCTTTTTTTGGCGCCCTTGGCGGCATTGTTGTGTTTTTTCCGGCCGCGCCGGCGTCCCGCCGGGATTCGCGGCCGGCCACGGAAGGAAAGGGGGCGTCATGCCCAAAATCAAGAACAACCGCGCCGCGGCAAAGCGGTTTGCCAGGACCGGGAAGGGCAAAGTGCGCGTGCGCCACGCCTACGCCAGCCACATCCTGGGAAAGAAATCGTCCAAGCGCAAACGCAACCTGCGCCAGTCGTTCATTCTGGACAAGACCAACGTCAAGGCCGTACACAAGCTTTTGCCCTATTTCTAAGGCGCGGCACGCGAACCAAACGGAGACCATCATGCGCATCAAACGAGGATTCAAGGCCCGGAGGCGGCGCAAGAAAGTGCTGAAGCTCGCCCGGGGCATGCGGGGAGGCCGCAGCAAGCTGTTCCGCACGGCAGCGGACTCGGTGGACAAGGCGCTCATGTACGCCTACCGCGACCGGCGGGTCAAAAAGCGCGATTTCCGCCGGCTGTGGATCGTCCGGATCAACGCCGCCGCCCGCATGAACGGCCTGTCCTACAGCAAGTTCATCGCCGGGCTGAAAAAGAACGACGTTCAACTGGACCGCAAGGTCCTGGCCGAACTCGCGGTGAGCGACCCGGCGGCCTTCTCCCAAATCGCCGCCCTGTGCGCCGAAGCCTAAACCGCGCTTTCCGGACGCTTCCATGAACGACCGCATCGAGGCCGTACGCCAAAAGGCGCTGGCCGACCTTTCGGCTGCAGGGGATCCAAAGACCCTGGAAGAGACCCAGGTGCGCTACCTGGGCCGCAAGGGCGAAGTGTCCGCCCTGCTCCGGGGGGTAAGCTCTCTGCCGGTCGAGGAGCGCCCCGAAGCCGGCAAGCGGGCCAACGCCCTGAAGCAGGAACTCGCCAAGGCGTTCGAGGACGCCAAAAAGCGGCTGGAACAAAGCCTGGGCAAAAAGACCGCGGAGGGCATCGACGTCACCCTGCCCGGCCGCAGGCCCGTCCTGGGGAGGCTGCATCCGCTCACCCGGGTGATGGAGGAGATCTGCGAAGCCTTCATCCGCCTGGGGTTTTCCGTGGCCGAGGGGCCTGAAGTGGAGGCGGACTACTACAACTTCGAGGCATTGAACTTCCCCCCGGAACACCCGGCCAGGGACATGCAGGACACCTTTTTCATCTCGGAAAAGGTGGTGCTCCGCACCCACACCAGCCCTTTGCAGGTGCGGACCATGGAAAAGACCTCCCCGCCCGTGCGCATCATCGCCCCGGGCAAGGTCTACCGCTGCGACTCGGACATCACCCACACCCCCATGTTCCAGCAGGTGGAGGGCCTGGTGGTGGACGAGGGCATCCGCTTCTCGGACTTGAAAGGCGTGCTCGCCTCCTTCGTGCAGCAGGTGTTCGATCCCGGCACCCCGTTGAGGTTCAGGCCCAGTTTCTCCCCCTTCACCGAGCCCTCCGCCGAGGTGGACATCGGGTGCGTCATGTGCAAGGGAGAAGGATGCCGGGTGTGCGGCCAGACCGGGTGGCTGGAAATCCTCGGCGCGGGCATGGTCCACCCGGCCGTGTTCGAGAACGTTGGCTACGACACCCAAAAATACACGGGGTTCGCCTTCGGGCTGGGCGTGGAACGCATCGCCATGCTCAAGTACGGCATCGACGACATCCGCCGGTTCTACGAAAACGACGCCCGGTTTCTGGGGCAGTTTTAGCCCGAATCATTCATGAAAAATGCACGCTGTTTCTTTGAGGAATGCTGACATCGGCGAAATTTTTCACCCTTCCGGCGAGCCCGATTCACGCGATAGCTGCGTCAGGAGGCGGTCGCGGTACA
>JAFDHW010000274.1 GCA_019308705.1 Deltaproteobacteria bacterium | reverse complement strand
GCTAAAATTGGCCCGGTGCAATTAGAACAGCTTCACCACATAGGCCACCAGCACGAACGAGCAGAAGGAGAGCTTGAGGGCGATGGCGCCGAGGTTTCCGGCGAGTACGCCCCAGCCGGCGGCCAGGGCCTTTTTGGGGGTCACGCCGCCGATCAGTTCTCCTGCCACGGCCCCGGCAAAGGCCCCCGCGAACACGCCCCAGAAGGGCAGGAAGATCATTCCCAGAACAAGCCCGACGACCGCGCCGGCCATCCCGGCGCGGGAGGCTCCCCACCGTTTGGCCCCTGCCAGCACGATGACCCCGTCCAGCAGGGATACGGCTATCATGATTCCTGCGGTGACCAGGAGGAAGGTCGGCCCGAAGGGCTGCCAGTCCCGGGCCAGGGACAGCACCAGCAGCGACAGGTAGGAGATGGCCGGGCCCGGCAGCACGGGCACCACGCAGGCGGCCAGCCCGGCGATGGCCAGAAACAGGCCGAGGATGGCGAGGGCGGTTTCGAGCATCAGACCGGAATCTTCCGCTTTTCCGGGTCCGGGTGCTGGCGGAAGAAGATGGCCGTGTGGCCCTTCATGCCCACCATGCTCGCCGAAACCGCCTGTTCGAGCTCGGCCGCGATCCGCTTCTTGTCTTCTTTGTCCTTGTGCTCCACGAACCGCACCTTCACCAGCTCATGGTCGTCCAGGGCCTGGTCCAGGTTGGCCACCAGCGATTCCGTCACCCCCCGCTGCCCCACGTGGACGATGGGCTTCAACGAATGGGCCATGCCCCGGAGGGTTTTTTTCTGGGCGCCTGTAAGTTCCATACGTTCCTCGCCGGCTGCCTTGGAACACCGGAAGGGTTTTTTCCTGCGAATCAAGCCCCGTTCTGCATGAGTTCTTCCGCCGTGCGCACGGCGCAGACCGGGGCGCCCAGGACTTCCTGGCAGGCTTTGACGCCGCGGTTTACGGCCAGGGCCGCCCGCCGCCTGGAGAAGAGCACGAGGTCGCCCAGGACGCCCTCCACGGGCCCGCGGAGCAGGGAAACGGGGAACAGGCCGCGCTTCTTGGGCAGGGGCCCGGTATCCAGCTCCGGCCGCCAGGGGATGCCCAGCAGGGTGTTGGAGGTGTAGTTGGCGAGTTTCATCATGCGCAAGAGCTTCTCTATGTACTTCTGCTCCGTGTCCGCGTACTCGGCGTGGAACTGGCGCGAGATGCGGCCGCCGGGGTCCTTGCCCCGGGCGTAGGCCCAGTTCCTGGCGTAGAACAGGGCCACCCACTCCCGGTGGGCAAAGCAGGCCGGGTCCATGTCCTCCAGGTTCTGGATCTCCTCCCGCGAAACGCCAAGGGCCAGGGCCACGGCGGAGTGCACGTTGGTGCACACCCCGCAGTTGTTGGCGATGGACACGGAAAGGATGATCTTTTCCCGGAAAACGCCGTCCACGTGCAGAAACGTGGAGACAATGGACGGCCCCTTGAAAAAATCCCTGGCCGTGGACAAAAACTCGGAAAAGGATTCAAAGGTGCGCATGTGGATTCCTTGCATGGGCGACTCCAGCCTGCTTGGCGCGGTACGCGCCCGTTTGCGACGTTCTTTCCAGACGGTTTCAATATAGGACATTCCCGGCGTATTGCGCTAACAAAAAAATACGGATAGGTTAGCGGCGAAACCCTGCAAGGAGGAGCCGTGGCCAAGGAAACCATCATCGTGGGAGCCGGGCTTTCCGGGCTTTCCGCCGCCCTTGCCCTTGCGGACCGGGGCAGGAAGGTCCGGGTGCTGGAGGCCGAAAAATCCGTGGGCGGCACGGCCTCCTACGTGGACTCCACCTACCTGGACCCCGCGGCGGTTTCCGCCTCCCTGGGGGTGGACATCTCCCCGGCGCTTTCTCCCTGGGGCCTGACCCGCGCCTGGGTGTATGGCCGGAAGCATGAATTCCACCAGCCCGCGAAGGTGGGTGCATACACCGTGGAGCGCGGCCGGGGCAAGAATTCTTTGGAAAAGATCCTGTACCGCGCGGCCAAGGAGGCCGGCGTTCCCGTGGAGCTGGGCGTGCGCCTTTCCCCGGAAAAGCTTAAGGCCCTGCCGGCGGGCTCTATCGTGGCCACGGGCCTGGACCGGGAATCCTTTGCCGCCATGGGCGTGCCCTCCCGGCCGTTTTATTGCCACATGGCCACGGGAAAAGGCGCGCCCGGCCGGCCGGACGTGATCATCTACATCGACGAGACCACCCGGGAGTTCGGCTATTATTTCCAGGCCGGGGAAAAGGCCGGGGCCCTCGTCTTCGACGTAAAGAAACCCCTCACGGTCCAGGCCGTGGAATCGTTCAAAAACAAGCTTGAGCAAAACGACGGCATCGCCTTTTCCACCTGGAGCGACCGCCTGGCCAAGACCGCGTCCTGGCCCCTGGGCGCGTTTTTGAACCGCCGCCTGTTTTCCGGTGACAAGATCCTGGCCGGAACCATCTCCGGCATGGTGAGCCCGGTATTGGTGTTCGGCGTTGCCGGCGCGCTGGTCTCCGGCCGGATCGCGGCCCTGGCCGTGGACGACCCCGCCCTGGCAAGCCGCCGGTTTCGCCGGATGGCCCCCCTGTACGTGCCCCAGATGGCCTTCCGCAAGCTGCGCGAGCGCGCGCCCCACGCCCTGCTGAAACCGCTGACCCGGGCCATGGTCAAGACCTACCATCCCCGGGTGTTTCCCTGGCTCATGCTTTTTGCCGCCTGGCCCCCCGGGCTGGGCAGAGAGGATTACGGTCAGCCATGACAACGGTTCTGGTCACCGGAATGAGCGGATACATCGGGTCGGCCCTGTGCCGGCTCATGGACGTTTCCCCGGACGTGGAGCGCTTCGTGGGCATGGACGTGAAAAAGCCTTTGGAAAAGTACGACAAGGGCAGGTTCCGGCTCATGGACGTAAACGACCCGTCCCTGTTCGACTGGGTGGCGG
This sequence comes from Deltaproteobacteria bacterium, assembly GCA_019308705.1. Taxonomy (GTDB): domain Bacteria; phylum Desulfobacterota; class Desulfobacteria; order Desulfobacterales; family Desulfatibacillaceae; genus JAHJUF01. The sequence continues at coordinate 1,067 of JAFDHW010000274.1, read as the reverse complement.
AAACGCGGCCCCAGGCCATGGTCCACCTGGCGTTCGTGTTGAACCCCACCCATGACGAGAAGCGCATGGCCGAAATCAACCTTTCCGGCACGCAAAAGGCATTGGACGCCGCGGCGGAGGCCGGGGTGCGCCGGATCCTGGTAACCTCGTCCGCCACGGCCTACGGCGCCTGGCCGGACAACCCCGTGCCCCTGCGCGAAACCGACCCCATCCGCCCCCACCCGGGCTTTGCCTACGCCCGGCACAAGGGCGAGCTGGAACACTGGATGGACGCCTGGGAAAAGGAAAACTCCGGCGTGGAACTCATCCGCGTCCGGCCCTGCATCGTGTTCGGCCCCAGGGTGGGAAACTTCCTCTCCCGCATGCTCACCATGCCCTTTGGCGTCATCCTCAGGGAACACCGTGCCTCGCTCCAGTTCGTGCACGAGGACGACGTGGCCCGGGCCCTGCTCCACCTGCTGTTGCACGCCCCCGCCGGCCCCTACAACCTGGCCCCGCCCGACGCCGTGGAACTGTCGGAAATCTACAAGATGTGCGGCAAGCGCACCTTCGCCGTGTCCGACAAGACCCTCATCCGCGCGGCCGCCCTCACCTGGCGCCTCCGCCTTCCACCCCCCGCTTCCCCCCCGGGCTTCGTGGACTTCGTCCGCTACCCCTGGCTCGTGGACCCCGCCAAGCTCCTGTCCACCGGCTACGCCTTCCGCTACTCGTCTAAGGAAACGGTGGAAATCATGCTTCGGGCAAAGGGGCGATTGTAGGAGAAAGGGGAACATCCGCGCCTGTACGGGGAAGCCTTGAAACCGGCATACAAAAAGCCCGGGAGGGAAATCCCTCCCGGGCTTTTTTTCGGCCGGGCCGAAAGGCCGGCGGGAAGAGGAAGCGCCGTGCGGCTGTTCGCTCTTCCAGCCTGCCGGTTAGAACAACCCGGAGACCTTGCCCGTGGCCGGGTCCACGTCCACGCGGCGGAAGGCCGGGTTGGAGCCGGTGCCGGGCATGAGGCTGATGGTTCCCGCGCAGGGGCACAGGAACTTGGCGCCGGAGTAGATGAGCACGTCCCGGATGGGCAG
>JAFDHW010000273.1 GCA_019308705.1 Deltaproteobacteria bacterium | reverse complement strand
TGTCTCCGCCCCCACGGGGTTTATCGCCAAGGCCACCGGATGGGCGCCCTATTTTCTGGCGTGCGCCGTCATCGCCCTGCCCGGGCTTTTGCTGCTGTTGAAGTTCTCCGACTGGGCCGCGGGCAGGAAACCGATTTTCGAAAACGAGCGCTATGACCGACCCTGAAAAAAACGCCGTTTCCGTGGACCAGGAAAAGAGCCGCATTTTGGCCATGCCCCCGGACGAAGCGGCAAACGCCCTGTTGGAGCATCCCCGCGCAGGTTCGCTGGTTCGCTCGCTCTCCGCCCAGGACCTGCATCTCCTCATCCACGAAAACGGGCCCGAGGACAGCCTGGAGCTGTTGGCGCTGGCCTCGGACTCCCAGTGGCGCTACATCCTGGACACCGAGACCTGGCAGGGCGACCGGATGAACGTGCCCGTGCTCACCCGCTGGCTGGGGCTTCTGGCCGCCGCGGCTCCCCGCCGCGCGGCCAAGTGGCTGGCCCGGGAGGAAACCGACTTGGCCCGGTGGTGGATCCACAAGAACGTCACCGTGTTCGCCCTGGCCGAGGACGAGGACCCCGGCCAACTGCCCGACGGCGCCTTTTCCCTGGACGGCACCCTGTACTTTCACCTTTCCCCCCGCTACGAGGTGGACGAAGACATAGCCAAGTCCCAGGCCCCGTTCATCCAGAGGATGCTGGACGCCATGGCCAGGGAGGATTACGCGTTTTTCCAAGGACTTGTCATCGAGTCCACCGCGGTGCAGCCCGCCGAGGCCGAGGAAGAGCTTTTCCGCCAGCGCAACATCCGGCTGGCGGAGCGGGGGTTTCTGCCCCTTCACGAGGCCGTGGCCTTGTACCGCCACACCACCATAGAGGAGCTTTCCCGCGCCGGCAAAAAGGCCCCGCCCCTTTCCAACGACCCTTTCCTCGCGCCCGCCCCGCCCCTTTCCCCCGGCCAGGTCCTGGACCACGAGAACCTGTTTTCCCGGTCCCTTTCCCTGGTGGACGAGGCCAGGGCCGCGGCGGACCTGCAGGCGGAATTCGCCTCGCTGGCCAACCAGGTGGCCTGCGCGGACAAGGCAGGGGTGAAAAGCCGGGAGGACCTCGCCAAGGTGGTGAAAAAAACCGCGGGCTACGTGTCTTTGGGCCTGCAGAAAGCCGCGGGGGACGACCCGGCGAAGGCTGCGGCCGCCCTTTCCCGGTTCCGGCTTGCGGACCTGTTCTCCCTGGGCTTTTCCCAGGGGCTGGAACTGAAGTTTGAGGCCCAACGCTGGAAGCGGAACGCCTGGTTCGCCTCCAGGGGCCTTTCCCTGACCTTTTTCGGCGAGCGGGGCCTGGGGGTTCTGGGGGGGTTGTTCCTGAAACGGCCCATGGTGTTCGACAACTACGCCACCGGAGTGCTGTACCGGGATTTCGCCACCCAACAGGACGTGGAAAAGACCCGCGAGGAGCTTGAAAACTTCATGGCCGCGGACCGTCTGTACGCGGCCATGGACCTGCCGGTTGCGCGTCTTCCCAACACCGTCACCCACCAGAGCCTGCTCTTGACCCTGTGGGCGCGCCACGAACTGACGCTGCCCGGCGTGGGCCCCCTTTCCATGGAAGAGCTTTCCCGGTTTCTGCCGGGCCTGTGGGAAACCACGCCCGAAGGTCCCCGGGTTGCGCTTGCCGCCAAGCAGTCCTTTTTGGACTGGCTGGTCTCCGCCACGGGCAAAAGCGTCCAAGAAATCACGGAGCTTGCCGGCCCGTTTCTGGAAGACCTGTTTTCCGAACTTAACGACGAGCTTTCCCGCATCGACCACCAGCGGCCGGACCCGCGCTACGTGCGGCTTTTCTGGATGAAGAACCCGGTCCCGGCCAAGGACGCCCGACGCCCGCGCATTGACACGCCGAGCCGACAAGGGTAATAATTTCAAGCCAAGCCCCGAACTTTCCCATCAAGGAAGGTTGCCCGGACCGGAAAGGACCTCCATGCACCGGAAAATCCTCTGCCTGATGATTTTCGCCGCCCTGGCAGCGACGGTTTGCGCGCCTCGGGCCATGGCGTTCAACGCCATGACCAAGAAGGACATCCTGCAAGACGCCATCGCGTTTTCGCCGGAGCATCTCCGCAACTACCTGGAAAAATACAAAGACGTGGTGGAAAGCGGCATCAACTACGACGTGTGGGCCGGGGGCTACATCCACCCGCTGACCGTGGGCAACGTGTACCGCACCCTGTCCGTGCGGGTCCAGACCGAGCCGTACAGTCACAACACGCTGCGCGGCTTCGGCGTGCTGGCCGGCCTGGTGGCGGAGGCCATCTACCCGGGCGACAACTTTTCCTCCCTGCAGATCTCCCCGGCCGAGGTAAAATACGACGGCATCGACAAGGTGGGGGACCCGGACGAAATGGCGGAGGCCCTCATCGAAACCTACCGCCCCTACTGGAAGAAAACCGACCGCCAAGTGCGGGAAATCCTTTTTGAGCACGCGGTGAACAAGGTGGTGGACGTGTGGGTGGCCGTGTGGGAGGACGGGGGACTGGATCCGGGCAAGCCCGTGGAGACGGGCAAAACCATCAGCCACGCCCACAAGGTGCTGGCCACTCCCGAAGAGGAAACCGCGAAGGGCGGCGCGCCGTCCGATCTGCCGCCCGACGCGCCGCCCCCGCCCAAGTAAAGAACCGCCGGACAGCCGGCCAAAAGCCTTTGCAAAACCCACCCCCGCCGGCCCCCGGGCCCGCGGGGGTTTCTGTTCCGGGCCGCAAACAGGGGCAAGCCATGGAAAAAGCCGGAAACAGGCCGATGACCCGCCGGCGGGCCCTGGCTTTTCTGGCCGCCGCCCTGTGCGCCCCGGCCGCCCTGGGCCGGCCCATGGCCGGAACCCCCTCAAGGAAAGGAGCGCCCGTGAAACTCCCCGAGACGACCATCCCGGGCAAAGTGTCCGTCGGCCAGGCCATCTCCCGCAGGCGCACGGTGCGGAATTTCTCCCCCACGCCGTCCCTCACCCCCGCCGAGCTCTCCACCCTCTTGTGGGCCGCCCAGGGCGTCACAGGCCCCGGGGGAAAACGCGCGGCGCCCTCCGCCGGGGCACTCTACCCCATGGACGTGATCATCATCGCTGGAAAGGACGGCGTGGAGGGCCTGGACGCGGGAACCTGGCGCTACCTGCCGGAAGAACACGCCCTCGGGCCATTGAAACAAGGCGACCTGCGCGCCGCAGCCGCCGGGGACTGCCTGGGCCAGTCCTGGATGGCCCGGGCGCCGGCAAGCTTCGTCATCACCGCCGAATACCCCCGCATCACGGGCAAGTACGGCCAGCGCGGCGTGCGCTACGCCATCGTGGAGGCGGGCTGCATCTCGGAAAACCTCTTCCTCATGGCCGAAGCCCTGAACCTGGCCGCCGGCATCATCGGAGCCTTTGACGATCACTCCTTAGCCGGCACCCTGGGCCTGGCCGGCACCGGCCTTGAGCCCCTGCTGGTCATGCCCGTGGGGCATGAGGGCTGAAAAAAAGGATCAGTGCTTGAAGCTTCTCTGGCCCGTGAACACCATGGTGGCCCCGGCTTCGTTCACCGCCTCGATGACCTGGTGGTCGTTCAGGGCCCCTCCGGGCTGGACCACGGCGGACACGCCCTGCTTCAGGCCCACCTCCACGCCGTCGCGGAAGGGGAAGAAAGCGTCGGACACCATGGCGGAGCCGATGAGCCCGCCCTTTTCTTCGCGGACCCGGGCCATGATCTCCTCCTGCCTGTCCGTATCGGAAAGATCCAGGAAACCCTTGCCCGTCTCCTCGTAGCAGTAGCGGTCCGCCAGCTTGCGGTACGCCTTGTCCACGGCGATCTGGGCCACGCCCACCCGGTCCTGCTCGCCGGTGCCGATGCCCACGGTGACCCGGTCCTTCACGTAGATCACGGAGTTGGACGTCACCCCCGCCTCCACCAGCCAGCCGAAGAGCATGTCCGCGTATTCCTCGTCGGTGGGCGCGCGCTTCACCTTGTACTCCTTGCCCTGGTGCTCGG
>JAFDHW010000272.1 GCA_019308705.1 Deltaproteobacteria bacterium | reverse complement strand
ACGGGCGAAAGGACAAGGTCCGCGGGCGCGCCCTCCCCCACGGGCAGGCAGTCCCGGAAGGCGAGCCCGTTGGCCAAGGCGGCGGGCACGCCTTCGCCGAACCCCTCGGCCCGGGTGGGGTGGAGGAGCTTCTGCTGGAACGACTTGAAGGTTTCCGCGGGGAACATGGTGTAATCGTAGTAAAATTCGTTGACGGCCCTGCCCGCCGGATGGGACAGCAAAAGCCCGTCGCGCAGGTTCAGAAACAGGGTTTGGGAAAAGTGGAGGCCCCAGGCTCCGGCCAGGACGGCCAGGGGCAAAAAGAACAGCCCGGCTTGGCGGGCCGTGGCGCGCCAGGCCCCGGGCCGGGCCAGGCGGTATGCCACAAGAAAGGAGACCCCTGCCGACGCAAGGGCCATGATGGTTCCGGGGACGGAAAAGCCCCGGGAGTCCACCACGGCAAGGACAAGGGCCAGCATCGGCGCCGCGGCGAGGGTCGAGGCCCGGAAGGAAAGCCGCGCCTTTTTGCAGGCCCACCCCGCAAGGGCGAACAAAAATCCCAGGCCCGCGCCCGCGGACAGGGTGTAGAACAGGCCGCCGAAAAAGGGCGTGGACAGGCCCTTTAGCCGGGGAAACACCGAAGGCCCGGGCACGGTGAGATAGCCCGCGTCGGACAAGGCCTCCATGCGCCGCAAAAGCGCCAGGTTCGAGGCCCGCACCCAGGCAAAGGCCACCACCTGGCAGGCGGCCATGCCCGCGGCAACGGCGGCAAGAAAACGGGGGGCGAACCCCCGCTGTTGCGTTTTTTTCTCCTGTTCCAATCCGGGATTCCTTGTCCCTTGTCCTGGTCCTGCGGGGAGGGTTTTGCAGGCTTCAACATAGGCCCATTTTGCGGGCCATGCAAACAAAAGGGCCCGGCCCCCGAAAGGAGCCGAGCCCTGTGACATGCGATGCAGCGGGTTGTCAGCCGCCGATCTCCTGCTTCACGCTCACGGCGATCTTGAACAGGATGGTGAGCACGAAAAGCCCTATGGCGTAAACGCCCACGGTGATGATCAGCTCGGGCACGGTGGGTATGTACTCGGTGACGTGCTCCAGCATGTTGGGCACGAAGCCGCCCACCACCAGGCCCAGGCCCTTGTCGATCCAGGTGCCCAGGACCAGGGACGCCAGCGCCACGATCAAAAGCTTCTCGTTGTGGCGGAACCGGGGCGGGATGAGCAACACCAGGGCCACCAGGGAGAAGAACTGGGACGCCCACATGAAGGGCACCAGCCCGTGGTGGCCTTCCAGGCCCGCGAACAGGTAGATGAACGTGTGCTTGTGTCCTGGAATGTTGCTGTAGAACGCCGTGAAGATCTCCAGCAGGAAGAAGAACACGTTGGCGATCATGGCGTAGGTGATGATCTTGGCCAGGGCGCCGATGGCCTTCCTGCCGGGGTCGAACCCGGTGACCTTCCTCAGGATGAAGGCGATGAGAAGAAGGATGGCCGGGCCAGCGGCAAAGGCCGAGGCCAGGAACCGGGGAGCCATGATGGCGGTGAGCCAGAAGTGGCGGCCCGGCAGGCCGGCGTACAAGAAGGCCGTGACCGTGTGGATGGAAAACGCCCAGGGGATGGAGATGTAGATGAGCGGTTTCACCCACTTGGGCGGGGGCACGTCCTTGCGCTGGGCCTGGAGCACGGTCCACCCGATGACGATGTTGAGCAGCATGTACACATTCAGCACCACCGCGTCCCAGAACAGGATGGAATTGGGCGTGGGGTACAGAAAGATGTTCAGAAGCCGCATGGGCTGACCAAGGTCCACCAGCACGAAGAGCATGCAGGTCATGACGGCCGCCACAGCCATGAACTCGCCCAGGATGGTGATCTTGCCGAACTCCTTGTAGTCGTGGAGGTAATACGGCAGCACCAGCATGACGCCGGAGGCGGCCACGCCCACGAGATAGGTGAGCTGGGAGATGTAGATGCCCCAGGAGATGTCCCTGGACATGCCGGTGACTCCCAGGCCCTGGAAATACTGCAGCAGATAGGTCGCAAACCCCAGGCCGATCAGGGCCAGGAGGGCCACCACCCATCCCCAGTATTTTTCGCTTCCATGTAATGCCTTTTCCAGCATGGCAACCTCGCTTAAATAAGATAGTAGACCTGGGGCTCGGTTCCCAGGTCGGGTTTGCGGCGGATGGAATAGCGGGACCGGAGCGCCTTGGCCACCTCGGACTCATGGTCGGCGAGGTCCCCGAACAGAAGCGCGCCGTTGCTGGCTTCCACGCAGGCGGGAAGCTTTCCCTTGGCCAGCCGCTCCGCGCAGAAGTTGCACTTTTCCACCACGCCCCGCATCCGGGTGGGATAATCCGGGGAGGGAGGGTCGAATTCGCCCTTCTCGTTCACCAGCGGCGGCTGTTTCCGGGGGTCCCAGAAGTTGAAGCTCCGGGAGCCGTAGGGGCAGCCCGCCATGCAGAACCGGCACCCGATGCAGCGGTGGTAGTCCATCATCACGATGCCGTCCTCGCGCTGGAAGGTGGCCTTGGTGGGGCACACCCGCACGCAGGGCGGATTTTCGCAGTGGTTGCACAGGACCAGAAGCGGATCGCGGGTCAGCTCCACGGGAAGGTGGTGGTTGTGCTGGCCGGGGAAGGCGTTGTGGTACCCCTCTTCCCAGATCCACTTGATCTCGTCGTCGTGGTTTTCGTAGTGCGGGATGTTGTGCGCGCGATTGCATGCCTCGACGGCGTCCTTGCGCACCTTGTCGGTGAGCTTTTGCAAGTCGATCACCATGGCCCACCGCTTGCCGACAAGCGCGTTGTCCAGGGGAGCCGCACCCCTCGGCTTGGCCCCCAGGGCCCAAGCGTCGGCGGAAGGCCGAACCGTCAGCCCGGCAGCCGTGACCCCCAGGATCTTTAAGAAGCTTCTCCTGGTGCTATCCATCACTTCATCTCCTTTGGCGTGAGGTGGCACTCCCAGCAGTAGGGGGTGACTCCGGCGTAGTTGTGGCAGGCGTCGCAGAACTGCTCCTTGTTGGAATGGCAGTCCATGCAGGTGTTGGAAAGGCTCATTTCAAACCGCGTGCCCTTGAATCCCGCATAGGAACGAAGCCTATCGCGGACGACGGTGTCCCGCCACTTGTCCAAGAGGAGCATGTGGCCGGAGCGCATGGTTGCCTTGTCCTCCACGCAGTTCTTCTCGTACAGGGACTGGATCTTCTCGGTTTCCAAGCTGGGCTTTGGCGCGGGCTCCACCTTCCCATGGTTGTAGTACACCGGAAAGGTGAACACGACGAAGAAGATGATGAGCCCGGCGATGACCTTACCAGCGTCGTAAATCTTCATTCTTCTTCCTCCATTCCGGGAAGGGGCTCACCGCGCAGGTCGGTCTTGCGCTCTTTTTCGCCGTCCAGCACGAGCGCGTTGCCCACCAGCTCGTGCACGCCGGTCACGTCCACCCCGGGCACCCAGTATTCCATGAGCGGCGGGAGCGCGGCACGGTCGATGGCGCACACGCAGGCCAGCATGTTCACCCCGTGCTTCTCGTGCACGTGGCGCACGGCGTTGGCCCGGGGCAGCCCCCCGCGGAACCGCAGTTCCAGGTTCTCGCCGGCGTTTAAGCCCGACCCGCTGCCGCAGCAGAAGGTCTGCTCCCGGATGGTGTTGGGCGGCATCTCGTAAAAGTGGTTGCAGGTGTTCTGGATCACGTAGCGGGGCTCGTCCAGCAGGCCCATGCCCCGGGAGGGGTTGCACGAGTCGTGGAACGTGACCACGAGGTTGTCGTTTCTGCTCTTGTCCAGCTTGAGCTTGTTGTGCCGGATGAGATCGGCCGTGAACTCGGTGATGTGCACCATCTTGGTGGACTTCGCATTTTCAAAGCGCGTCCCCGTGATGGGGTTCACAGGGTCCTCCATGAAGTCCGTGGGGCCGTTCATGGTGTCCATGTACTGGTGGATCACCCGCCACATGTGGCCGCATTCGCCGCCCAGGATCCACTTGACCCCCAGGCGCTTGGCCTCGGGGCGTTCAACCGCTTCATCATCTCGTGGGAGGTGAAGAAGCCGAAGTTTCCGCCCTCGGAGGCATACGTGCTCCAGGTGATGTCCAGGCCCATCTGCTCCAGGTAGTGGAACAGGATGAGGTATCCCATGGCCGTGTACGTGCCGGGGTCTGCGAACACGTCGCCCGAGGGCGTGATGAACAAAATCTCCGCGCCCTTGCGGTTGAACGTGGGTTTGGGCCGGACTCCCGTGACGTCCTCGATCTCGTCGCAGAAGAAGTCGAGCATGTCCACGTAGGCGTGGGGCTGGATGCCCAGGTGGTTGCCCGTGCGGTAGCAGTTGGCCACCGGCGTGGCGATCCAGTCGATGTTCAGGCCCAGAAGGTTCATAAGCTCCCGGGCCAGGATGGTGATCTCCGCGGTATCGATGCCGTAAGGGCAGAACACGCTGCACCGGCGGCACTCGGAGCACTGGAAGAAGTAGTACCACCACTCCTTGAGCACCTGGTAGGTGAGCTTCCTGGCGCCCACGGTCTTGCCCAGGATCTTGCCGGCCAGGGAATAGTCCTTCCTGTATACGGAACGCAGAAGCTCCGCGCGCAAAACCGGCATGTTCTTGGGGTCGCCCGAGCCGATGAAGTAGTGGCACTTGTCCGCGCAGGCGCCGCACCGCACGCAGATGTCCATGAAGATCTTCAGGGAGCGGAAGCGGTCAAGGCGGTCGCGGAGCCCGTCTAAAACGATCTCCACCCAGTTTTCGGGCAGCTTCCAGTCATCGTCTTCCGGGTGCCACTGCCGGGGGTTGGGCAGCCCGACGTACTCCAGGGACTTGGGGTTTCCCGCGTAGCAGTAAATCCCCTTGCGCAGGACCGTCGGGGTGTCCATCCACCCCGTGGCGGGCGGACGGTGATCGATATTGATCATCTCTTGGGGGTTGGGGACTTCGTCAGCCATGATTACTCCTTTTCCACCCTATTCGGCGGAGTCTTCAGCGGACTCGGTATCGGTTGCGGAACCGGACTCGGCAGGCTGTTTTTCCACGGGCAGGCCCGCTTCGATCATGCGGTCCCTGAACTCTTCCTCGTATTCGTCGTAGGTGTGCGTCTTGACCGGGTAATTCCAGGGGTTGACGTGCCGGAATTCCCGGGAGTTGCCCCTCAGGTTCCGGGTGGGGCTCATGAAGATTCCACCCAGGTGCATGAGCTTGGAAAAGGGGAAGTAGGCCAGAAGCACGCACACAAGAAACAGGTGGATGTAGAAAAGGAAATTGATCCCGTCCGGCACCACGGGGTTCAACGTGGCGATCCCCAAGGTCAGCTCGCGGACGCCCACCACGTCCACCCGCACCACGTAGCGCATGAGGATGCCCGTGGCCGCGATGGAGGCGATGAGAAACAGGGGGAAATAGTCGCTGGGCAGGCTGATGTAGCGCATGAAGGGGACATAAAGCCTGCGCACCAAAAGATAGCCTACCGCACCCAAAAGCACGAACCCGGAGATCATGACCGACGGAAGCCCCACCTGCAGAAAACCGTCCACGCTCTCCAGCAGGGTGACGGGCAGGGGGATGGGATCCAAAAAGAAGCGCAGGTGCCTGAGCACCACCACCAGGAAGCTGTAGTGGAAGGCCAGGGCAAAGGCCCACAGCCAGAGCTGCCACCCATAGGTGAGCTTGCCGTTTTCCTTGTACAGCTCCATGCGGGTGTTGCGGAACAGGCTCCTGAAGAGCACGATCTCCAAGATCATGCGGTCCACCACCTGCCACCTGGTGGAGGGGTTTTCCAGCTTGTCCTGCTTGATCCAGGGCAGGCTCTTCTGCTGGCCCGCCGTGGTGGCGATGGGAAACGGCACCGGGCTTTTGGCCCAGCGCAGAACCCGCCAGATGAACCCCAGGATGAACACCGCCAGGGCGGCATAGGGGATGACCACCCCGAAGACGGGGTGCAGGGCGGGTACGAGTCCGCCGATCGCGCCGACCACGACCACGGCCCCAATGGCGATCAAAGACACGATTAACGACATCCAGACATTCATTGACGCTTACCTCGCTTCAGGTTTCGGTTTCCTCGTCCGCCCGGTTTCCGGCCGTAGACCGCGGCCCGGAGGATTCCGGGATCTCGCAAATGAGGTTCGCCTTTACAAGGGCGTTGTAGACCTCGTTCTTGATCTCCGCCACCCGGATCTCGTGAAGCTTTTTCACCGATTCCACGTAAAGGTCGAATCCCGCCATGGCCATGCGGTCCACCCGGGTGTCGACGGCCCGCAACTCATCGGGATCGGCCTGGGGAAGTTTCTTGCCGACCTTTTCGTGGATGATGCCCTTCAACGCGAACAAAAAGCCCACGGCGCCGGACGGTGAAAAGTCCTGCACCGCGCGGATGCGCATCAGATCCTCCAGAAATCGCCGCTCCACCTCGGCCTGTTCCTTGAAAAGCCCGTCGAACAGGGCTTCCAGCCCCCTGGACGTCCGGACCCCCACCGGGTTGGCCATGGAGTCCTTCTGCTTTTTCAAGAACTTGGCCGTGTCGGCCGGGTAATCCTCCAGGGTGCGCTCGGTCCACTCCCCGACGATCTCCCGTCGCAGTTCTCGAATAGTCTCCAGTATCTTCATAGAAAATGTCTCGGGTGCACCCCGGTGGGGCCTACAGGCTCCCGCACAAGCAAGCTCCTGGCCAACCCCTTGACATAACAGCAAATCGAGTCTGCATGTCCCGGAGTTTTTCAAGGCGCGACATTAGACAAGCATTTGTTTTCTGTCAAGGAAAAACGTCCATGCTTATGCGCTCGGGCCGTGGTTGTCTATGGTTTGGAGGCGGATCAAGGAGCCGGGAACGCAACAACAGAGGAACAGAGGAAAGGAGACAGGAAAAAAAGGGAGTCTGCCGCAAGGCAAATCCTACCAATCAGCGCGGAATTCAACAACACCTTATCACCCTTGGGAATCTTTGCCGCCCAAGGCCTTTTCCACGGCTGCGGCGTGCAAATGTCCGGCGATGTGCACCGGGCTTTTCTGGTAAATGGGGTCCCATCCCGCGGGGTCGGCCTTGCAGAACTGCTGGGACACCAGGCCCATCTTTTCCGCGGCCTGGTCCACGGGCAGGCCCTCGAGCGTTTTGGCCGCCTCCCAGGTGGCCCCGCAGGGCGCTCCCCGCAGCACCTCCACCCTGGCCACGCGCCCGCCTTTCTCAAGCACCTTGAACACGGGTTTGCCGAAAAGCTCCCCGTACGCGCCCAGGCCGTCCCGGCGGGCAAGGGCGCATCAGGTGGGCGGGCACTCCACCCCCTTGACGGTGCATTTCTTGCCCGAGGCGATGATGGGCACGCCCTTTTCCACGCACATGCGGGCCAGGTCCTCGGAAAGGTCCGGGTGTTTGAGAAAATCCAGGACCAGGTCCGCGTCGATGTCTTCCGGCAGGTAAGGAGAGGTGTCGTCCAACACGGGAGGAAGGGCGCCGGTGATGTCGTGCACCTTCAGGTCGAACCGGCCGCCCCCGTGCCGGCGGATTCCCCGTATCTTGTCCTCCCCGGACCCCTCCTGCTCAAAAACCCAGATGGTCTGCATCGGTTGTCTCCAGGTGCCCATGGCGAGCGGCGTTTTGGCCCGAATTATTCATGAAAAATTTCGTTGAACAGAATATATCCAATATTTTAACCCGGATTATTCACGAAGCCTGATTTCCTTGCTGGCAAGGCTAGAGGGGTGAAGGCGTACTTTGGTACGCCGAGCCCCGATAACGCGGCCAGCGCGGAAATCGGGCGAGCCCGAAGGGTGAACAATTTTGCCCGAATGGCAGC
>JAFDHW010000271.1 GCA_019308705.1 Deltaproteobacteria bacterium | reverse complement strand
TGAGCTTGATCTCCCCGTGCATGCGCAACCGGACAGCGGAAGCAAGAGGAGTCCCGGCCGCGATAGCGTGCTCGAGATAGAGACGAACTCCCTCCGGAAGCCCCGAAACCTGAGCGGGATCGAAGACGCGCGCGCCGGGTTGCGCTGAACTCCAGCCGCTCGATGATGATTTTCGGCATGGCGACTCACCCGCTGAGTGAAAGAAACCGATGATTCTCCATGCCACATTTTTGCCACTATTTCAATAGATTATGTTGCACAGAAGGGGTTTTGCCGTATGTGATTTCACGGATCCAGGTTTCATTTAGCCCGGATTATTCATGAGCAATTTTGCCCGAGATCGAATTTTTCTTTAGTTTCAATCCGTATAAATATTTTATTCGGTGAAATTTTTCATGAATAATTCGGGCTAGCCCCTTCGCTGGCCGTGTTCACCGCCCTGCTGTTCTACGCCGGACCACGGCGACGGGTGCGTGCTCACCAACCGGTACTACCACGCGGGGTCCAACGCCTCCATCCTGCGAAACCGCGCCGGGGCGAAAACCGGGCCGGACGGCGCGCCCGCGGCCTGCAGCCGGTTTCCGGGGCGGGCCTCCCGCCCCTGCCTGGGATGCGGGTGCGACCACGAAAAAAGCAACCCCCGGGATTTCTCCACCCCGTTGTCCCTGGCAGAGGATGTCCTGAAAACCGCCGCCATGGCCCCATGAGCCCGGTTTGCTCCCTGTCATGTGATTTTTCTCCGCCATTCTGCTATGGTTGCCCCGGGCGAAGCCGGTTGCCCGGACTCGTTGCGGAAAGATACCCCCATGTCGCGGACCCGAAGGCTTTTCAACATGCACCCGGCGTGGCTGGTGCTTTGGTCGTTCGTGGCGGTCATCCTCCTGGGCTATCTGCTCCTGTCCTTGCCGTTTGCGACCACAGGCGAAGCGGACAGGACGGACCTTCTGTTCACCGCCGTGTCCGCGGTGTGCGTCACCGGGCTCGTCGTCCTGGACACGGGCAGCGACTTCACCGGGTTCGGCCAGGCGGTGATCCTGGTACTCATCCAGATCGGCGGGCTGGGGCTCATGACCTTTTCCGTGGTGCTGTTCCGGTGGATCGGCCGGGGCATCTCCCACAAGCACCGCCTGGTCATGCAGAACCTGTTCTCTCAGACTCCCCGCAGGGACATCTACAGCCTGGTGCGGGGCATCCTCCAGCTCACGGCCGCGGTGGAGGCCGTGGGCGCGCTTTTGCTGTTTTTCCACTTCCTCCACTATTTCCCGCCGAAACAGGCCGCCTGGACCGCAGTGTTCCACTCGGTGTCCGCGTTCTGCAACGCCGGGTTCTCCCTGTACCCGGATTCCATGAGCCGATGGGCGGGCAGTTTTCTCCTGAACGGCTCCATGATGGGGCTCATCATCGTAGGCGGTTTGGGGTTTCCCGTACTCTACGAGCTGCGCGGGAAACTTAGGGGGACCGCCCGGCGCATGTCCGTACAGACCCGCACGGTGCTCATCACCAGCGCGGTGCTCATCGTGGCGCCGGCGGTCATCTTTGCGCTCATAGAAAGGCAGGCCCTGGCAGACATGGCCTGGCGGCAGCGGCTTTTGGCCCCGGTGTTCCAGGTGGTCACCTGCCGCACCGCGGGATTCAACACCATAGACCTCGGATCGCTTTCCGACGCCACCTTGGCCATGATGATGGCGCTCATGTTCATCGGCGCGTCGCCGGGCTCCTGCGGGGGCGGGGTGAAGACCACCACCCTGGCCGTGCTGACCGCCTTCACCGCCTCCCGGGCGGCGCGCAAGAAACGGGTGAACATGTTCAAGAAGAGCATCCCCGAAGAGACCGTGTTCCGCACCGTGTCCCTGGTCCTTCTGGGACTGGCCGTGGCCGGGGTCACCTTCTTTTTGCTGTTGGCCAGGGAGGAACTGCGCCACGCGGCGCTGGGAACCGCGCACCCCTTCCTGCCCCTTCTGTTCGAGACTTTTTCCGCCTTTGGCACCGTGGGCCTTTCCCTGGGCGTCACCGCGTCCCTGTCCTTGTGGAGCAAGTGCTGGATCATGGCGCTCATGCTGGTGGGCCGGGTGGGGATCCTCTCCTTCGCCTACATCATCGCCGGCGGCGGCGCGCAGCGGGGCCTGGAATATGCCGAAGAAAACGTGATGATTGGTTAACCCGAATCATTCATGAAAAATTTCGCCGAATAAAATAGTTATACGGATTTAAACAGGTTAAGTGCCAATGGAAGGGTCCTTGAAAAATGCACGCTGTTTATTTGAGGAATGCTGCCATTGGTGAAATTTTTCACCCTTCCGGCGAGCCCGATTCATGCGATAGCTGCGTCAGGAGGCGGTCGCGGTACAAAAGTACAGCTTCCCTCCTCCTTCCTTACTCTCGCGCGAATCGAACGCGTGAATAATCCGGGTTAAGGGGATACGCCATGGGAAAATACGCGGTCATCGGGTTGGGGGGATTCGGGTTCCACGTGGCAAAGGCCCTGTTCGAGGAGGGCGAGGAGGTCATCGCCATCGACGTCAGCCGGGCCAGGGTCCAGGCCATCGACGCCTATTCCAGCCAGGCCATCGTCCAGGACGTGCTGGACAAGGACGCCCTGATGTCCCTGGGGCTGGAGGAGATGGACGCCATCATCGTGTCCACGGGCGACCGCATCTCCACGTCCATCCTGGTGAGCCTGTACCTGCAGGAAATGGGAGCGAAGAAGGTGATGGTCAAGGCCGTGGACGAAGACCACGAAAAGATCCTCAAACGCGTGGGCGCAACGCAGGTCATCCATCCCGAAAGGGACATCGCCCGCAGGGTGGCCCAGTCCCTGGTGCGGCCGAACGTCCTGGACTTCGTGCCCCTGGCCGAGGACTACGACCTCATCCAAACCGCGCCGCCCAAGGAATTCGTGGGCCACTCGCTGAGGGACCTGAACCTGCGGGCCAAGTACAACGTCCACGTCATCGCGGTGAAGGAACTGGTGCCGGAAAACTTCGTCCTGGCCCCTCCCGCCGGCTTCGTGGTCAAGGACTCGGACATCCTCATGCTGCTGGGCAAGACCTCCGACCTGGAGAGGATCAAGGAGTTCCAAACCTGACGGCTAGTCCGCCATCCTCTCCTTCAACTCGTCGGTCATGAGGATGAGCTGATTGCGGATCTTCTCCAGTTCCACGGAAAGCATCATGACGCGCTCCCGGTGGGAGGCTTCCTTGAGCTTTCCGGCGGTCACCCCGGGCTTGTAGCGGCGGAACAGCACCCCGTACTTTTTGATGGGCAACACCGGCGGAATGGGCAGGTAAAACCCGGAGAGCCCGCGGGTAAGGGGCACGGAAAGCCCAAAGGGCAGCTTGAACTTCAACGCCCACCGGTCGCCGCCCAGATGCGCCATGAGGCACAGGGATGCCCCGGTCAATATGGCCGTCTCCACCATTCCCGCGCTTCTGAACGGCCCCACGTAGTCTTTCCAGATGAAATTGCAGTGCAACCCCTCGGGCGCGGTGCCCGCCACGTTGACCTTTCCCGCCTCGATGAGCGCCACCAGCTTGTCCACCTCGTAGGCCAAGGAAGGCATGCCCACGAAGGTGAACGCCTGGCGCACCCCGGGGATGTACAGGAACATGGGGTGGGGGTAGAAGCCCACCACCAGGTCGTCCAGCCCGTGCTGGTGGTACAGGCGGGCCACCGCCGCCATGGCGGGCAGCGGCGCCTCCACGGACCCGTGGGAGGCGATGATGCAAAGGGGCTTGTCTCCGTCGGGCAAAACCGCTTTGGAATTGTAGAGCCGAAGATCCTTTACCAGGTATTTGAGCATCTTCTCGGCCACCGGGGCGGACCGGCGCACCGGCGCACCCAGCCCCCAGGGCGGATCATCCTTTTGTATCCACTTCATGGCGTCTGTCTCCTGTTACTGGTTTGCTCCAGGATGCCGGTTAACCCGGATTATTCACGAGTTCGATTCGCGCGGGAGCAAGGAAGGAGGAGGGAAGCTGTACTTTTGTACCGCGACCGCCTCCTGACGCAGCTATCGCGTGAATCGGGCTCGCC
>JAFDHW010000270.1 GCA_019308705.1 Deltaproteobacteria bacterium | reverse complement strand
GGCTCGCCCGATTTCCGCGCTGGCCGCGTTATCGGGGCTCGGCGTACCAAAGTACGCCTTCACCCCTCTAGCCTTGCCAGCGCGGAAATCAGGCTTCGTGAATAATCCGGGTTAGGAGTATTAATGGTTAATTGGCGGATGATGGGAAAATACGCTCCGCTTTTTTGAAGGAATGTTGACGTTGGCGGAATTTTTCACCCTTCCGGCGGGCCCGATTTGCGCGACAGCCGCGTCAGGCGGGGATCGCGGTACAACAAGTACAGCTTCACCCTGCTTTCCTTGCTCTCGCGCAAATCGAACTCGTGAATGATCCGGGCCAACCCCCCGGCTGAAAGAAATGCGGCCCACCTTCCTCCCCAGGACGGCCGGACAAACCCCCTTTGACGACCCCGGGGTGTACGTGGGCTTCGCGCACGCCCGCCGCGCGCTTTTGTTCGACATCGGCCAGCCTTCGGCCCTCACTTCCCGCGACCTGGTCAAGGTCTCCCACGTGTTCGTCTCCCACACCCACATGGACCACTTCATCGGGTTCGACCACCTGGTGCGCGTGCTGTTGGGCCGGAACAAGGACCTTTTCCTCTACGGCCCGCCGGGGTTTTTGCAAAACGTGGAGGGAAAGCTCGCCGGGTATTCCTGGAACTTGGTGGAAAACTACGAGAGCCGGTTTCGGATCATCGCCACGGAGGTGTGCCCGGAAAGGCGCGTGACCCGCACCTACGCCTGCCAGAAGGCCTTTGCCCCGGAGGGGGGAGCCACCCACGCCCATGCCGGCCCGCTTTTGGCCGAGGATCCTTTCAAGGTGGAGGCCGTGTTCCTGGACCATAAGATCCCCTGCCTGGCCTTTTGCCTGGCCGAGCGGTTCCACGTGAACGTCATGGCCGACCGGCTGGCGGACATGGGGCTTGTTACCGGCCCCTGGCTGGCGGATATGAAACAGGCCCTGTGGGCGGGAAAGCCCGGCTCAACCCGGCTTGTCGCGCCCACGACAGAGGGCGGGGAGCGGGTGCTGACCTTGAAGGAGGCGTCGGAAAGGCTGGTGCGCTTCTCCCCGGGCCAGAAGATCGCCTACGTCACGGACTGCGTGTACAGCCCGGAGAACGAAGCCCGCATCCTGTCGTTGGCCGGGGGGTGCGACCACCTGTTCATCGAGGCGGCGTTTTTGGACGAGGACAAAGAAGAGGCGGCCAGAAAGCACCACCTCACCGCCCGCCAGGCCGGGGACCTGGCCCGCCGGGCCGGGGCGCGGGACTACACCCTGCTCCATTTTTCTCCACGCTACGCGGACCGGGAGGACGACCTGCAGAACGAAGCCAAGCGGGCCTTCGAGGCAAAGGGATAAGCCCATGGAGTGGAAAGCGGAGGACTTGTCCGCCCTGGCCGAGGCCAAGGAGCTGCTGGAATCCCCTGGCCTGGCGGCCAAGGTGGCGGACAAGGCCGGTGCGTCGGCGGAAAAGCTCTTGGCCCGCCTCCCGGGGCCGGGGCCGGAGCTGGTGGACGCCGCGGCCAGATCCGCGGTGTACAAGGCCCTGGACGCGGCCCTCCGCACCATGGACGAAACGGCGGGAAAGCCCGCCAGGGAGCGGCTGCACAGAATCGGCGCCGGCGTGGCCGGCGCCGCGGGAGGCCTGTTCGGCCTGCCGGGGCTTGTGGCGGAACTGCCCGTGTCCACGGTCATCATGCTTCGGTCCATCGCGGACGTGGCCCGGGAGATGGGGGAAGACCTGTCCACGGTGGAGGCGCGCATGGCCTGCATCCAGGTGTTCGCCCTGGGTGGCAGGCCGGAGGGCTTGGCCGTGGAGACGGGCTACTTCGCCACCCGGGCGGCCCTGGCAAAGACGGTGTCCGAGGCGGCGCGCTACCTGGCCGGGGGCGGAGCGCTCACCCGGGGCGCGCCGGTGTTGGTGCGGCTGGTCTCCGGGATCGCGGCGCGCTACGGGGCCGTGGTTTCCGAAAAGCTGGCCGCTCAGAGCATCCCCGTGGCGGGCTGCCTGGGCGGGGCCGCGGTGAACTGGATGTTTACGGACCACTTCCAGAAGACCGCCCGCGGCCATTTCACCATCCGTCGCCTGGAGCGCGTCTACGGCAGGAAGGACGTCCGGAGGAGGTACGAAGCTTTGGCGTAACCAATTGCCCGGCTGGAAAACCCGAAAATCCACAAAGCGAACAAGGCCCCGGAACGGGGCCTTTGTCATGCGCGCGTTTCAAGAAAACCGCGGAATTTCCGGGCCATGGAGGTTTCGGGGAGGTGGGTGTCCGCTACTCCCCCACCTTCAGGCGCTGGCCGGGGACGATCTCGTTGCCCTGGAGGTTGTTCAAGGTCTTCAAGCGGTCCACAGAGAGGTTGTGGCGCTTGGCGATGCTGTAGAGGGTGTCGCCGCGCTGGACGGTGTAGGTCCGCGGGGGGGCGGCCGCGGGTTTGGGGGCGGCCTTGGCCGCTTCCTTCACCTCCGGGGCGGCTGCGCGGGGCGTTGGCGCGGGAGCCGCGGCCCGCGCGGCCAGGTCGCCCACTTTTTCGGCCAGGTCCCGCTGGCCTTCCAAAATCTGGGCGGAGAGGTTTTCCATGGCCTCCAAGCGGCGGGAGAGTTCGGAAAAGGCCGCTTCCTGCCGGGCCAGGCGGTCGCGCACGGACCGGACCTCGGCGCTTAAGGCGGCCAGGTCCACGGCGGGTTCGGACAACGGCGCGGTGACCCGGGCCTGCTTCTGGCCCAACAGGAAAAAGGCCACCGCGGCCACCACGATGAGAAGCGCGCCGCCCACCCAGTAGAGCAGGTTGCTGCCTCCGGGGTCCTCTATGTATTCCTCTTCCGGGTTCCATTCCTCCTGGCGGAAGGTGAGCGGCCTGTCGTCTTCCATGGCTCCTCCTGTTTGGTGGCGCTCTTGGCGCTGCCGCGCCTCCGGTCCTTTTCCGGCCCCTTCCCTGCCCTCGGGCTTTTCGCTCCGCCTCGCGACGAAAAGCCTTTTTCAAACCGCTTCTTGGCAAAAGGGGCGGCCGGCGTAACTGCCGAAAACCGGGGTCATCATACGTCAACGCAAGGCCAGGCGCAACCGCGCGCCCGGCTGCAGCCGATGCGGACGCGGTAATGCCGCGCGACACAACCCATTGAAATGGATAGGGAAACATCCAAGGTGGTTTACAACGCGTTCCATGAGGGGTATATTCCTCTTCCTTGGTTCTGCCGGTAGACCACTTGGCGATTCCCTTCACCAAAGCCGCGGCCTTCGCCATTGCCCATGGCGGCGGGGCCGCCCTGGAGCGTTCACGCCAGGGAGACACGATGGCCAACGTGTTGATGATAAGAACCCGCACCCAGCCGCGGGAGCACATTGTGAAGGCCGCGCCCATCATGGCGCCCCTTGGGCTTTTGAGCCTGGCGTCCTTTGCCAGGCGCCGGCGTCCGGAAAAGGACCGGTTCATGCTCATCGACGAAAGGGTGTGCCTTCCGGACAGGGACGAGTACGAACAAGCCATCTCTTCCTTTTGCCCGGACCTGTTCGCCATCAGTTCCATGAGCCTGGAAAGGGACCGTTTCATGGAACTGGCTTCCAGCCTGAAGGAGTCCCACCCGCACATACCCATTGTTTGCGGCGGGCCTCTTCCTTCCTCCGTGGGCACGAAAATATTCGCCTTGTCCCCCGTGGACTTCGCCGTCCGGGGAGAGGGGGAGAAACCGTTCGTCCGCCTGCTGGAGGCGCTGGAAACGGGAAAGCTCGAGGAACTGGAAAAGATCCCCGGTCTTTCGTTCCGGCGGCCCGGCGGTGAGGTGGCCGACGGGGGAAGAAACACGGATTTTCTTGCGCCCGAGGAATTTCCGCTCCCCGCCTGGGACCTGGTGGATCCCCACGATTATCCGGCGGGCTCCTGCCGCATGACCCCCACCCCGGTCCCGGAGCCCTACGCCCCCATCGTGACTTCCCGGGGCTGCCCCTATAGCTGCATCTACTGCCACAACATCTTCGGCAAGAAATTCCGCCCCAAGTCCCCGGAGCAGGTGCTCGAGGAAATGGAATACCTGGTGAACAACCACAATATCCGTTCCTTCGA
>JAFDHW010000269.1 GCA_019308705.1 Deltaproteobacteria bacterium | reverse complement strand
CCGGGTTCAAGCTGGCGCTCATCTTCAAGCTCAGGGAGCGCATCCGGGAGATGGATCGCATCGAGCTTCTGGCCCGCCGCATCGACCGGTTCACCCAGGAGGAAGCCGCCTACTGGTATTCCCGCATCACCTCCTTTGGGAACGAGGCCAACCGCTGGGCCATGGCGGGGATGAAGGTCATGCTGGCCGGGCACGCCAAGGACCCGGCCGTGGAAACCATGCTGGACAAGCTGCGCGGCAGCTACTGATACAAATGGGGGCAGCCATGCCGGAACAGGCTCAAAAGGACTTGCGGCTGATCGAGGCGGGGTTTCCCTGCCACCAGGTGGGCGCGGAAACCCAGAGGGAGCGGGATACGGGAAAGTCTCCTCCCCCAAATCGCCTGCACGTCTGGTGGGCGCGCCGGCCGCTCACCCCCAGCCGGGCGGCCATCCTGGCGTCCCTTCTCCCGGCGGATACGGACCCGGAATGGAACCTGAAGCAGTTGGGCATCCACAAGCCCGTGGTGAGCTTTCCCGGCGGGCAGTGGGTGATCACGGACAAAACCCTGCTGGACACCCTGGTTCCCCGGCCGGAGGGGGGCTATCGCCTGCCCATAACCCGCAAGGTCTTGAACCGGCTGGAAAAGGAAAGCGAGCGCAGGGCCAAGAACCGGGACCTCATCGCCGGGATGAAGGCCGAGGACCCCTCCCTGGCAAAGGACCCCGTGCTCCTGCGATGGGAAGAAGAGTCCCGGCCCCTTGCCATCCCCCCCTTGAAGCAGGGGGATACCCTGGACGTGGAGATGGTGGTGGCGGACCCGGCATGGGGCAAGCGGAGAATTGAATGGGAAAATTCGCATAAGATTCGTACCTACGAAGACAAGTATGGTTACGCAAGGGCCTTTATGAATGCGCCCAACGCCCAAAAACCATCCGGGCTCACGGTTCTTGATCCCACTTCCGGTGGGGGCTCCATCCCCTTTGAAGCCCTCCGCCTGGGCCACAAGGTCATCGCCAACGAACTGAATCCCGTGGCCACGGTCATCCTGCATGCCACATTGGAATATCCGGCCAAGTATGGCCTTGGACTCCTTGAGCACATCCAAAAGTGGGGCCAGGAAATGCGCCAAGCCATGATGGATAGAATTGGCGATCTGTTTCCGGCCTCACGTCTTTGTGCCGATGAAGTGGCTGTACTGGAAGATTACTTGGAGAAGTGCCCCGAGCTGGTTTCCCAGTATGTCCAGGAAACTCTGGACGGCTTTCTTTACTGCCGCCAAGTCACCTGCCCCCATTGCGGCGGGGAGGCGCCCCTGCTCAATACCTGCTGGCTGTCCAAGGAGGACGCCAACCCCTGGGGCGTGCGGGTGGTGCCGGACGGCAAGGCCCGGGGCGGGACCGTGCGGTTTGAAACCTATCGGGTGGAAAACGGCAAGGGGCCAAACGGCGAGGACCCGGACTTTGCCACCGTGAACAAGGGGGTGGGGCATTGCGTGCATTGCCGCCAGGCCGTGGACGCGGACGAGATCAAGCGCCAGGCCCGGGGCGAAAGCCCCCACGGAACCTGGAAGGACCGCCTGTACTGCGTGGTGGCCGTGCGCCTCCAGCCCAAGCTGGACAAGGAGGGATCCCCCCAAATCTACAAGAGCGGCCAGAAAAAGGGCGAGATCAAGACCGAAAAAATCCGCTTCTTCCGCCCCCCCAACCCCGCCGACCTGGAAGCCCTGGACCGCGCCGAAACCCGCCTGCAACAAAACTGGGACCACTGGGACGCCCAGGGCCTGATCCCAACGGAGAGTATCCCGGACGGCCACAAGACCAAAGAGCCCCAGCGGGTTGGCATGAATAGATGGTGCGACATGTTCACCCCCCGCCAGTTGCTGGGCCACCTCACCCTGGTGGAGGAGCTAAACCGCCTGAAGCCCCAAATCCTGGAATCCCTGGGTCCGGACAAGGGCAAGGCCGTGGTGACGTATTTGCAGTTCGCCATTGATAAAGGGGTGGATTACAACAGCAAGCAGACCCTTTGGCACGCGAGCAGGGGCGTCATTGCCCACACTTTTACAAGGCACGACTATTCTTTCAAGTGGACTTTCGGGGAAATGATTTTTTCCGGAGAGAATTCTGGTTTTGCCAGGGGCGTTGATCAGGTCATTGATGCCTATCGAGGAATCGCCGAACTGGCTACGAGGGATCCTGATTCCACCATAATCAACGGAACGGGAGCCAATATCCAATCCATGCAGGACGGATCCGTGGACCTGGTCTGCATGGACCCTCCCTATTACAACAACGTCCAGTATGCCGAATTGTCCGACTATTTCTACGTGTGGCAGTCCCGGGTCTTGAAGGATCTCTATCCTGAACAGTTCCGCAGGCGGGTGACCAACAAGCAGGACGAAGCCGTGGCCAATCCGGACCGCGATGGTGGAACGAACCAGGCCAAGGCCGCCTACGAACGCATGATGGGGGAGATTTTTACCGAAAACCGAAGGGTGCTCAAGGACGATGGCATCATGACCATCATGTTCACCCACAAGAGCCAGGACGCCTGGGAAACCCTGACGCGCTCATTGATTGAGAATGGTTGGGTTATCACCGCATCTACACCGGTAGAATCTGAA
This sequence comes from Deltaproteobacteria bacterium, assembly GCA_019308705.1. GTDB lineage: Bacteria > Desulfobacterota > Desulfobacteria > Desulfobacterales > Desulfatibacillaceae > JAHJUF01. The sequence continues at coordinate 1,444 of JAFDHW010000269.1, read as the reverse complement.
TCGTCTGTTGACATCCATCACAAGGAGATGGCTGCTGCGGTCAGCTCCATCTTCATCACCTGCCGCAAGCGCCTGTCCGGGTCTTCGGAGCCCGCCTCCTGGACCGGCTTTGGCGGCACCGGGGTGCAGCAGCGCATCCGCCAGGCCGTGGCCCAGGGCCTGGAGGAGTTCGCGCCCCTGAACCTGAACCCTGTGGACGAGATGGTGGCCAGCTACGGCCGGGCCCTGTGGGTGCTCTCCGAGCAGTGGCCGGTTTTGGACGGGGACGAGGAGGTCGGCCCCCTGCGGGCCATGAACGAGGCCTCCCGCGTGGTGGCGGAAAACCAGATACGCCGCATCACCCAGGGCCGCATGCAGGTGGAGGATCTTTCCGCCGAAGCCGCCATGGCCCTGACCCTCTACGGCATCTACGGCCTGGCCGAGTTCCCCTACGACGAGGCGTTGAACCTTTCCCGCTCCCTGAACATCTCCCTTTCCGCCCGCGCCGGGGGATACACCGCGGACGGCCGGTTCATCGGCCTGAACACCGAGGCTTCCGCAGGAAAACGCTCCGCCGGAGCCAGGGCCGAGGACACGGGCTTCCATGCCCCCCTGGTGCGCAAGGGAAGCAAGCTGCGCCTGGCCAAGCCCGAAGAGCGCCACCAAAGGCGCCTGGAGCATCCCCAGACCGAGTGGGATATCCTCCACGGCGTGATCATGGCCTTCCGCAAGGGCGACGCGCCCGTGGCCAGGGCCTACCTGGACCGGCACGCGGAGGGCAAAAAGGAGCGCCTGCAGGACCTCCTCCACGTGTGGGCCGCGGAGATGCCCGACGACACGCTCCGCAAGGAGGCGGACGCCATCCTGTTCGGCCTGGGCCGCGTAGTACCCGTGCTGGCTTGATCTTTCCCCTTTCCCGGCTTACAATGCGTATACGGATGTATTCATACGTATGGAGGGAAAGCCATGCAGAGAAAACTCACCATTACCGTGGATGAGGAAGTTTACCATGGGCTTCACGCCGTGGTGGGCAGGGGGAAGATCAGCGCGTTTCTTAACCGCCTGGCCAGGCCCCACGTGGTCCCGGAAGAGATCGAAGCCGGATACCGCGCCATGGCCGAGGACCAGGAATACGAAGCCGAGGCGGCCGAATGGACGGAAAGCGTGGTGGAGGACATTGCCCATGATGAAGGGTGAAGTCTGGTGGGTGCGTTTCGGGCCCTCGGTGGGCGGGGAGATCCAAAAAAGAAGGCCCGCCGTCATCGTGAGCAGGGACGAATCCAACCGGGTGCTGAACCGGCTGCAGGTGGTGCCCATCACCTCCAACGTCTCGCGCCTGTATCCTTCCGAAGCCTACGTTTCCATCAACGGAAAACGGCATAAGGCCATGGCCAACCAGATCAGCACCGTGAGCAAGAAACGGCTCGACTCGCGCATGGGCGCGCTTTCCCAGGCGGACCTGGAG
>JAFDHW010000268.1 GCA_019308705.1 Deltaproteobacteria bacterium | reverse complement strand
CATCGCGCATCGCCGGTCCAATGACCTGCCCGGCCCTATGATGGCTCCGGGAAGGAGAGGTGGTTTGTGCGGCCGCGCCGTAGCTCCCGCGCCCCGGCAACCGCTGGCGGCCGACTCCTGAGAACCGCCCATCGCACCCAAGGAGAACGGGTCATGAGAGGGAAAACCGTTTGCTTGGCAGGCATTATGGCTGTCATGTGCCTCGCCTTGTCCGTCCCGCCTGCCCATGCCTCCCATTTCGGAACGCCTGCTTGGTCTCCTTACTTCATGGAGTTCAGAGGCTATTTCCAGATAAACGGCGAAGCGGCTCAGCTGAATGACGAGATCGGCGTATTTACCAGCGCCGGCGTGCTGGTGGGACAGACCACGGTGACCTCCCCAGGGTATTACGGCAGCCCCGTCACCCTTCACGTGTACGGTGATGACGGCCTGGGAAACGGCACCGGCGCCCAGATCGGCGAGACGCTCACCTTCAAGGCGTGGGATTCCAGCCGGGGCGTGGAAATCATCGTTTCGCCCCAGGACATGTGGTCCATGGAGGAGGGCATCTTCAGGGAAACGCCCATCCCGGTGGTTTACACGGGGCATTACAAGTACAACCTGGACATCGCCGCCCACGAACCCGGTGTAGACCGCCTGGTGCCCATCAAGGTCTATCCCCGTGGGGATCGCACCCCTCCGGATCCCTACGGCGTGGAGTTCCTGGTGAGGTACCCCTTCGTGGCAACGGGCGGCTCGGGCCAGTATACCTGGACCATAGACCCCCCCAACGCGGGGGCCATGTACCAAGACGGCACCCTTGTGGCCGGTCCCACGAGCCAGGCCATCACCATCACCGCCACGGACAGGCGCTGGCCCGAAGCGGGCTCGGGCAGTTTTGTCGTCCACGTCGTGCCCAAGCTCCGCATCGAGGGGCCCGCCGCTCTGCACACTTCCGAAACAGCCGCCTACACCGCCACCGGCGGCTCGGGCTCCTTCACCTGGACCACGGACTCGGGGAGCATAGACGCGAACACGGGGGTGGTGACCCCGTCCAAGGTGGACCCTGGCCAGGCCCCGGTGTACCAGAACATCTACTCCCATGATACGGTGTATCAGAACCTCTCCGCCGATTTCCGCCTCATGGTGTTCGGTGACGTGGCCGTGGATGGAGACCCCGAGAACGTGCGGGTTCCCTCCTGGTCGGTAAGCCCGTCGTTCACCGCCAGGGGAGGCACGGAGATCTACACCTGGACCATAAGCGGCCCCCAGGGCTTTACGGACCAACGGAACACGAGAGAGTTCGATTTCTGGGCCCCCACCGCGGGAGCCTTTGCCGGGGGCTACACCATCACCCTGACGGACAACCACTCCACGCACACTTTCATGGCCTACGTGCCTCTCCAGGTGCAGGCCATGGAGACCGACAGCCTGAACAATCCGGTATATGACGAGAACGGCTACCCGGTGGCCTCGGCGCCTTTCCTCGAAAACGGAGAGACCCGGCCCCTCGTTGCCTGGGGCGCGGACGAGAACCTGGTGATATCCGTGGTCCAGAAACCGGTGGCCGCGGGCGACGACGTGGTTTCCGCGCCGTCGAGTTCGCCGCCGCAGGTGTTTGACGTGACCGCCTCCTCTCCCGGCGGGGCCGAGATCACCGTGCGGGAAGCCAGCGATACCGAAGGCCTGTGGGCCGGGAAGCTGCGCCTGGAAGTCTACGATCCGGGGAGCGTGTCCGGCGCGGTGTCGAACATACCCGCCGCGGCCGGGGCCGGGGAATTGACCGTAACCCTCCTCAACCGGGTCACCGGGAAGGAAGACAACGCGGACCCGGTTTCAGGCTCCTATTCCTTCAACGGGCTCTCCCCGGGATATTATGACCTGTCTTTGCGGGCCAACATTCCCGGCCTGGTTCCCTACGCCGCCAAGACACAGGTCATGGTGAGCGGCAACCAGGTGACCTATGACTTCGCCCTGCCCGCCTTGGCGTCCGCTTCCAGCGCCCTGCCGCTGACGGTCACCGTGGCCAGCTCGGCCCCGGGATTCACCCCCTACCAGTGGTGCATCCTAAACAGCAAAGGGCTTCTTTTGGAAGAGGGCACGGAGACGGGCTATACCTTCGTGCGCGGGCTGGGTTCGGGCACCTACCAGGTCCGGCTTCGGGCCGCGGGTTTCGTGCCCTGGGATTCCGACCCGGTGGCGCTTACCGCCGGCGGGGCTTCGGTCACAGCCACCTTAACCCCCTGCGAGCAAGCGAACGCCGACGACCGGTACGTGGCGGACCGTGATTCGGTCACCGTGTCCCACGTTTACCGCCCCGGCGGGATGGTCCTTTACGTGGTGCGCCACAACGTGGCCCACGCGGATTTCGTCATGGGGATCGTCGACTCCGCGGACCAGCGCCGCGACCTGGTCCACGGCGTGGACTACACCGGCAGCGGCACCGTGGACGATCCCTACGTGTACCAGTGGAGCCCCAACGACGCCACGGATCCCTACACCAGATGGGAGAAGAAGTTAAACGGAGACGAAACCTACGGGCTGACCTTCTTCTTCGACAACGACGAGATCATGCCCATCTTCCAGACCTACGAGGTGGAGTACACGGAATACGCCGGGTCCGTGACCAAAAAACAGGGCAAGCCCGTGGACCTGAAAAACCTGGAAGAGGTGGTAAAGAGCCATGCCGGCCAGGATCGGGGCGGGGCCAGGATGAGGTTTTATCCCGTGGACGGTGCGGTGTTCACCGCCTGGGCCCCGGACAACACCGGGGCGATTCGCCCGGTCGCCGCGATCATCCCGCCGCTGGACACGGACCTCCTTTTTGTGGACGACTATAATGTACCGTCCAAGATCGCAGGGTTGAACAACCTCTACTATAACAGCAGCGACTACTACAACATCCCGGCCGCAAAATCCGCCAGGGGGGACAAATTCAAGACCGTGGGGCCCGACGACCTGCTGGAGGCCGAGATGCATTTCTACAGCCTGGGCCCCGATGACACGGGCACGGGCATCTCCCTGGACCTGTGGAGGGTCATCGACGGGTTCAGGGTGCGCTACAACCCCATCCTGGGCGAGAACCTGGGCCGCACCCAGATGGAGCCGGACAGGATAAGCCTGCCGTTGCTGTTGAACCCCATGTCCGAGGTGTTCAACTCCCGGACCCGCCTTTCCCAGGCGCAAAACGACGTGGGGGTCCTGGTCTCCGAGCTGGGTGACGGGGTCACGGAGTTCAAGCTGCGTTACATGCCGGTGGTCATCCTGGACAGCGGCTACATGGAGATCCGCAGCCACCATCTCACCACTTTCGGCGCCCTCCCCGCGGACACCACCCAGGAGGGCCCCACGGATTCGGACTCCCACGGCATGGCTGACCTGACCGAGTGTTTCGTGGGCTCCGCGGCGCGGTAGCGCACAAACAGCCAACGAACAGGGGGGCGAATGCCCCCCTTCCCGCATGAGATTGTCGGCCCCGTTTGCGGGCCGATAATTTTTCTGACACGTTCTGCCGGCCTTTCTTCCCCTGCAGGCCCGCCATCCGGGATTTCGCGCAGGTCACCCGGCGGCAGCGTGTCCAATCGCACGCCCTTTTCGGGGAGCAGATGCCTCCCTCCCGCGTTTTGGGAGGAGGCTATTTTTTTGCCAAAAGCCGGTAAAGCAGGGTGATGAGGGCGGAAACTATGACGCTGGACGCCAGGGGAAAGTAGAAGGTGAACCCCGGCCGCTTGATGACAATGTCCCCGGGAAGCCTGCCCAGGGGGATCTTGTGGAGAAACGGGGGAAGTTTGTCCCTGAAGATCAGCAGGAGCCCCAGGCCCAAAAGAATCCCGCCCAGGATGGTGAGCAGTCTGCCGAGAAAGTCCGCGGATCCCATGATCGGTTAGCCCGGATTATTCATGAAAAATTCCGCCAAAGGCAACATTCCTTCAAAAAAGCGAAGCGTATTTCCCGATCATCCACCAATCAACCATTAACACTTCTAACCCGGATTATTCATGAGCAATTTTGCCCGAGATCGAATTTTTCTTTATTTTCAATCCGTTGGAGCTGTTTTTCGGGTCTTGCGCCAAAGACGGTCTGATTATTTGAGGAA
>JAFDHW010000267.1 GCA_019308705.1 Deltaproteobacteria bacterium | reverse complement strand
CATTCCTCAAAGAAACAGCGTGCATTTTTCAAGGACCCTTCCATTGGCACTTAACCTGTTTAAATCCGTATAAATATTTTATTCGGTGAAATTTTTCATGAATAATTCGGGCTACCTGGCGCGCCGGGGCGGCAAGGGGGCCGCGGCCGGGCTTCCCCGGGGGGAAACCGCCCGGGACATCCTGGACAAACGTTACGCCCGGGGCGAAATTTCCGCAGAGGAATACCGGAACATGAAGGAAGTGCTCTCCGGCAAAGAGCCTTCCCACAAGCCCCCTCCGCGGGAGCCCGGCCAGGGCTGATCCCCGGGGCTGTCCCTCCGGTCTCCCTATGCCGTAGACCCCCAACGGCTGGGCCGGAAAGATCAACCATATCTCCAGGGGATTGGGGATTTTTCTACCATATTTGGATTTTTTGGTTTGACAGGCACAATATGTTGTGGTAAGTGGAAAGTCCCGTTCAGCGGGAAGGTCCAGTCAGCCCTCGCCCAATTCCGGGCTTTCTTTGTGGGAAAACTCCGTTACAAACCAAACCCAAACCACAGGACAGGTGTCCCCGAGGTGCCCATGTTCGAAGAGATCAGGAAGCGCGACGGCCGGGTCGTTCCCTTTGACCCCGCAAAGATCACCAACGCCATCGCCGCGGCGGGCCGCGCCACGAAGGAATTCGGAGACCGCGAGGCCCGCCGTCTCATGCTCAAGGTGGTTTCCCTGGCCCAGGACATCCGCCTGGGGCCGGTGCCGGAGGTGGAAGAGATCCAGGACATCGTGGAGCGCGTGCTGTTGGACTCGCCCTACTACGCCACGGCCAAGGCGTACATCCTGTACCGGGAGCAGCACGCCCAGATGCGGGCCATCGCCACCAAGAGCCGGGTGGACCTCGTGGAGCACTACATCAACCGCAAGGACTGGAAGGTCAAGGAGAACAGTAACATGTGTTACTCCCTCCAGGGCCTGAACAACTACATCTCCTCGGACATCACCGCGGAATACTGGCTCAACCAGGTGTATCCCCCCAACATCCGCCGGGCCCACAAGTCCGGAGACATCCACATCCACGACCTTAGCCTGCTGTCCGTGTACTGCGTGGGATGGGACCTGAAGGACCTTCTCCTGGAGGGCTTCCGGGGGGTTTCCGGCAAGGTGGAGAGCGCGCCGCCCAAGCACCTGCGCTCGGCGCTGGGCCAGGTGGTGAACTTCTTCTACACGCTCCAGGGCGAGGCCGCCGGCGCCCAGGCCATCTCCAGCTTCGACACCCTTTTGGCCCCCTTCATCCGGCACGACAAGCTTTCCCACACGAGCGTCAAGCAGGCCCTCCAGGAGTTCGTGTTCAACATCAACATCCCCACCCGGGTGGGGTTCCAGACGCCCTTCACCAACGTGACCATGGACCTGACCCCCCCGCCGGGCCTGGCCGAGGAGCGTGTCATCGTGGGCGGCAAGTACCTGGAGGAGACCTACGCGGACTTCCAGCCCGAAATGGACATGTTCAACCGGGCCTTCGCCGAGGTGATGATGGAGGGCGACGCCCGTGGCCGGGTGTTCACCTTTCCCATCCCCACCTACAACATCACCAAGGACTTTGACTGGGACAACGAGAACCTGGAGCCCGTGTGGAAGATGACGGCGAAATACGGCATCCCCTATTTCGCCAACTTCGTGAACTCCGACATGAAGCCCGAGGACGCCCGGAGCATGTGCTGCCGGCTGCGGCTGGACAAGCGCGAGCTTTTGAAGCGCGGCGGCGGGCTGTTCGGGGCAAATCCCCTCACGGGCTCCGTGGGGGTGGTGACCTTGAACCTGCCCCGCATCGGATACCTGGCCAAGGACGAACAGGACTTCTACGACCGCCTGGACGCCCTGGCGGACATGGCCCGCGCCAGCCTGGAAACCAAGCGCAAGATCCTGGAGAAGTTCACCGACGGCGAACTGTACCCCTACTCCAAGTTCTACCTGCGCGACGTGAAGAAGCGCACGGGCCGGTACTGGGACAACCACTTCGGCACCATCGGCATCATCGGCATGAACGAGGCGTGCTTAAACCTTTTGGGCAAGGACATCGTGTCCGAGGAGGGCCGGGCCTTCGCCCTCCGAACCATGGACCACCTGCGGGACCTCCTGGCCCGGTTCCAGGAGGAATCCGGCCAGCTGTTCAACCTGGAAGCCACGCCCGGCGAAGGCACCTCCTACCGCCTGGCCATGCTGGACAAGAAGGCGTTTCCCGGCATCCGGTGCGCCAACGAGCGCCGGGTGGCCGAAGGGGCCGCGCCCTTCTACACCAACTCCACCCAGTTGCCCGTGGATCTTACCGACGACCTGTACGAGGCCCTCATCCTCCAGGACGAGCTCCAGGCGCGGTACACCGGCGGCACGGTGTTCCACGCCTTTCTGGGCGAGCAGATCGAGGACACCGCCTCCGTGAAGAACCTGCTCAAGAAAATCACCGGCAGATTCCGCCTGCCCTACCTGACGCTTTCGCCCACTTTTTCCGTGTGCCCCTCCCACGGCTACCTCAAGGGCGAACAGCGCGCCTGCCCGGACTGCGGCGAGGCCACGGAGATCTACTCCCGGGTGGTGGGCTACCTCAGGCCCGTGAGCCAGTGGAACGACGGCAAGCAGGCGGAATTCGCCATGCGCAAGACCTTTGGCGCCGAGCTTCCGGAATCCGCCGCCGCGCACCCGCACCCGGCCGGCGGCAAACAGGCGCCGGAGAAGATCCGCACCGCCGTGTAAACCTTTTCTTGACGCCGACCAAGCGGGGGACCGGTTTCATCGGTTCCCCCGCCGTGGTTTAGCCCGGATTATTCATGAGAAATTTCCCTAAGCGATATTCGATGGTTTTCCAGGAGGTTGGTAATGATTTTGGATGTCTTGCCAAAAACAATCAGTTTTCTGCGGAATTCTGACAATCGGGCAAAATTGCTCATGAATAATCCGGGTTAGACCATGCTCATCGCGGACATCCTCAAAACCTCCCTCATCGACTTTCCAGGCAAGGTGTGCGCCGTGGTGTTCACCGGGGGATGCAATTTCTCCTGCCCCTTCTGCCACAACCCGCACCTGGTGCATTTTTCCGGGGAGGCCCGGTGGACCGCCGGGCAGGCGCTCGCGTTCTTCGAGAACCGGACGAATTTTCTGGACGGGGTCACGGTCACGGGCGGGGAGCCCACCCTGCACCCGGACCTGGGGGAATTTTTGCAAAAAATCAAGGACCTGGGCCTGCTGGTGAAGCTGGATACCAACGGCTCCCGGCCCCGTGTGCTGGAGAATATCCTTTCCGCCGGGCTGGCGGATTTTCTGGCCATGGACGTAAAGACCCTGCCGGGAGCCTACCCGGCCACCGTGGCCCCGGGCGCGGAGCCGGCGTCCATTTTGGAAAGCATCCGCCTTGTCAAGGAATCCGGCCTGGACCACGAGTTCCGTACCACCTGCGTGCCCGGCCTGGTGGACGCGGACACCGTGGACGCCCTGGGGCCGATCCTTTCCGGCGCGCGGGCATGGGCGTTCCAGTCCTTCCGCGACGAGCGCACCCTTTCCCCGGACCGCATCCCCTCCGCCCGCTACACCCGCGAGGATCTGGAAGCCTTCGCCGCCCGGGCCGAACCCTGGGTAAAAAAGACCTTGGTCCGCTAACCCGGATTATTCACGAGTTCGATTCGCGCGAGAGCAAGGAAGGAGGAGGGAAGCTGTACTTTTGTACCGCGACCCCTTCCTGACGCAGCTATCGCGTGGATCGGGCTTCGTGAATAATCCGGGTTAAATCCGTATAACTATTTTATTCGGTGAAATTTTTCATGAATGATTCGGGCTAAGCCCATTCCGTCGCCATCGGGCTTTGCAGCCCGCCGCGGCGAAAAAAAGCCGGTTCCCGCATTGCGGGAACCGGCCTATTCCACGGGCAGCAATGCCCGGTTGGCAGGGGCCTCCGGGCAAAGGACACCGGAGGTGGTCGCCTACCCCTCTATCATCGCACCCTATCCGTTTTCGATGGCTTCTTGGAGGGCGGGGATGAACTCGAGGATGTCGGCTTCGACGCCCACGTCGGCCACCTGGAAGATGGGGGCCTTGGGGTTCTTGTTCACCGCG
>JAFDHW010000266.1 GCA_019308705.1 Deltaproteobacteria bacterium | reverse complement strand
GTTTGACGGGCAAGCACGTGGTGAAGCGCGCCTTCACCGGCCGGGTGACCTCCGGAAACCTGTTCCGGCACAAGCAGGGCTTCACCGTGCCCGTTTCCCGCTGGCTGAAAAGGGACCTGTATCCCGTAGCCTCCGCGCTTCTGCTCTCCGACCGGGCGCGCGCCAGAGGGTGGTTCGCCATCGACAGGGTGCGCGACATGCTCCTGGCCCACCGCGCGGGGACCATCGATCTGGGGCACCGGCTATGGAGCCTGGTGGCCCTGGAAGCCTGGGCAAGGGTGGTCCTGGATCCGCCCCCGGCGGAATCCGCGCCGGACGTAGCCCTGAAGGATTTGGCATGAACCCGGCCGTGGAAAAGACGCTTTTCGGTCCGGGCCTTTCCCGGCCTGCCCGCCCCGGCGGGCGGGAGGGCGCGTGATGCCCGGCAAGGGAAGAATCCTCGTGTTGTGCGAAGGCCCGGTATCCGAACCCAAAAGCGGGTCGGAGACGGTGGCCCATCACCAGGCCGCGGGCCTTGCCCGGGCCGGGTGGGAGGTATGCGCCCTCACCCGCCGGCCGGGCAGGCAGGGCCCGCCCGTGGTGCAGGAAACCGCCGGGTTCGTGGAAGTGTCCGTGCCCGCTCCGCCCACAAGGCCGGGGGCGTTTTTCCGCGCCCTGGCCCGGGAGCTGCCCCGGGCCTGCGACCGCCTGGTGAAGGACGGCTTTTCCGCGGTGGTGGCCCACCAGCCCTTGTCCTATTTGCTGCTGCGCGCCGCGGGCAGGCTTTCCGGCGTGCCCCTGATGTACGTGTTCCACGCCCCCTGGCACCAGGAATACCTGGTTTCCCGGCCCTGGCTCCCGGCCCTGGCCCCGGGCGCGCTGGCCAGGCGGCGGCTGGAGTCCACGGCCCTGGCCCGGGCCAAAAGGGTGGTGGCCCTTTCCGCCTACACGGCGGGCAAGGCGCACCGCATCCACGGCCTGCCCCGGCAATGGGCGGAGGTGATCCCCGGCGGCGCGGACTGCGGCCGGTTTTCGCCTCCCCAGAAAACGGACGCCCCGGACGGGGCACGGGTGCGGCTGTTCACCCTCCGGAACCTGGAGCCGCGCATGGGCCTGGAGGCCCTGCTTTACGCCATGGCCCGGCTGGAGGCGGACCAGCCCGGGAGATTCTCCCTTTTGCTGGGCGGCTCCGGGCCGGAACAACAACGGCTTGCCGCCCTGCGCAAGAAGCTTTCCCTCGAGCGGGCCGTGGACCTGGCGGGCTTCATCCCCGGAAAGGACCTTCCCGGGCATTACCAACGGGCGCACTTCTTCGTGCTGCCCTCGGCCGACCTGGAAGGCTTCGGCCTGGTCACCGCGGAATCCCTGGCCTGCGGAACGCCGGTTCTGGGCACCCCCGTGGGGGCCACCCCGGAGATCCTCTCCGGCCTGGACCCCGGACTGGTGTTCGCGGACCCCTCGCCGGAGGCCATGGCCCAAGGCATCCGCGCCATGGCGGACCGGGCCGCCGCGGACCCGGGGGGCTACCACGCGCTTAGGGCCGCGTGCCGGGCCCTGGCCCGCAAAAAGTATACCTGGGAGCGCCACGTGGCCGCGTTTTCCCGGGTGGTGGAGGAGGAGGCCCTTGGCGGATGAGGCCAAAAGGAATTGCCCTGCTTGCGGCGCGGGCACGGGGTTTTGCGAACCCCGGCTGCTCCCGGGCTTTTTGGCGTGCCCCGCCTGCGGCATGCTGTTCGCCGCCCAGCGCGACGCCGGAAAGGAGCGCGCCACGGTAAAGGAGTACTATTCCCGCCACGACCCCCACGAAAAGGTGGCCCGGGCCAAGGGAGGCGTGTTTGTGCGCGGGCTTGCCGCCCTGGAGCGGGGGCGCGGGCCGGGGCGCGTGCTGGACGTGGGGTGCGGCTACGGCGATTTCCTGGCCCTGGCCGCCTCCCGGGGGTGGGAGCCCACGGGCCTGGAGGTGGCCCCGGCCGCGGCCGCGGCCGCGAAAAAGCGCCTGGGGGAGGACCGGGTGCTCCTTTCGGACCTGGCCCATGCGGACCTGGCCCCGGAGAGCTTTGACGCAATCACCTTGTGGGACGTGCTCATGTACTCCATGGACCCGGCAACGGACCTGGCGCGATGCAAGAGTCTCCTCGCCCCCGGCGGCAGGGTGCTGTTGCGCACGCGCAACCCCTCCTTCCAACGGACGCTTTTGGCCGCGTGGCTGCCTTTTGCGCCCCTGTACGCCCGGGCCGGGGTCCTGCCGCCCACGGTGTTCCACCCCCTCATGTTCACCCCCCGCGCCCTGCGCAGCCTCCTTTCCCGCGCGGGGTTCGGAAGCATCCGGATGCGAAATTCGCCCCTGACCCTGGGCAACCCCTACGGCGGGATGGCCGGCGCCCTGGCCGCCTTTCCGGCCAAGGCCGCGGTGTCCGCCCTGGCGCGGGCAACGGAGGCGCTCACCTTCGGCCGCGTACTGGCCGGGCCGTCGCTTCTGGCCACGGCACAGAAGGGGGAGGGATAGCGATGGCGTCCGGCCGCCGCATACGCTTAGTCCACGTGATCACCCGCATGGACCGGGGCGGCTCCGCCCAGAACACCCTGGACACCGCCATGGGCCTGGCCAAGGAGTACGACACACACCTGGTCCACGGCCCGTCGTTGGAGTCCGCCATGGGGCCCGCGGAACGCGCCCGGGTGGAGGAGGCCCTGGCGCGGGCCGAGGCCGCGGGGGTTTCCCGGGTGGTCTGCCCGCATCTTGTCCGCGCCGTGTCCCCGGCCAGGGACCTGGCCGCGCTGAGGGAGTTGAAGAGGCTGTTTTCCAGACTCTCGCCGGACGTCGTGCACACCCACACCTCCAAGGCCGGGGCCCTGGGCAGGCTGGCCGCGGCTGCCGCAGGGGTTCCCGCCGTCATCCACACCCCCCACGGCCACGTGTTCTACGGCCACTTCGGCCCGGTTGCCTCGCGCGGGTACCTGGCCGCGGAGCGGTTCCTGGACCGGTTCACCCACGTGCTGGTGGCGCTGACCACCGCGGAGGCAAGGGACTACGAGGCCCTCGGCGTGGCCCGCAAGGCGGCCCTGGTGGTCGTCCACTCGGGCGTGGACGTGGAGCGGTTCGCCGGGCAAGGGGACAGGACCGCGGCCAGGGCCGCCCTGGGCCTTTCCCCGGACGCCGCGGTGGTGGGGTGCGTGGGCGGGCTTTGGCCCCACAAGGGCCAGGACGTGCTGCTTTCCGCCATGGCCCGGGTGTGGGAGATTCGGCCGGACGCCGTGCTGGTGTTCGCAGGCCAGGGGCCGATGGAGGAGGAGCTTCGCCGCCGGGCCGGAGAAATGGGTGCGGCGGGCCGGGTGGTGTTCGCCGGATGGCGGGACGACCTGCCCCAGGTGCTCCCGGCCCTGGACGTGATGGCCCACCCGGCCAAAAACGAGGGCATGGGCCGGGTGCTGGTGGAAGCCCTGGCGGCCGGGGTGCCCGTGGCCGCCTCGGACGCGGGCGGCATCCGCGACGTGATCCTCCACGGGCGGACCGGGCTTTTGGTTCCGGCGGGGGACCAACAAGCCATGGCCGGGGCCGTAAGCCGCCTTCTTTCCGACCCCGCCCTGGCGGCCCGGCTGGTGGAAAAAGGCCGGGAGCACGCCAAGGCGTTTTCCAGGAAAGCCATGCTGGCCGCCCTCAACGCCCTGTACCGGGAATGGACCATGAGGGAGCGGGCATGAGGTTTTCGCCGCTCCTTCTCTCGGCCCTGCTTCTGTGCGCGGCGGCCGCCGCGGCCGGGGAGATCCCCGGGGTGATCCACGTCCATTCCACCTTCAGCTCCGGCGAGCGGTCCATCGGCGAGATGGCCCGGGAGTGCCGGGACCTGGGCCTGGGGTTTTTGATCCTCTCGGACCATGATATCGTGCGGGTGGAATACGGCCTGTGGCCCCTCCCACGGTGGCTGGGGGCGGCAAGGAGCCAAAAGGCCGTGCTCACCGCCGACCCGGATGCCTGGCTGGCCGAGATACGCCGCGCGCGGGAACAGACCGGCGTGCTGGTGGTGCCGGGGGTGCAGAGCACGCCCTTTTACTACTGGACCGGGTGGCCGTTTACGGATGCGTTCACGGTCCACGGCCTGCGCAGGGAAATCCTG
>JAFDHW010000265.1:7552-10898 GCA_019308705.1 Deltaproteobacteria bacterium | reverse complement strand
CTTGGAGAATTCCGGGTCCGGGTAGTACTTGTCTCCCTTGCGGGTGATGGCCATGTCAGACTCCCTCTCCTTCCTGCGGTTTCCGGGCGCATCGTTCTCGGAACCGTCCGGGGGCTGACGGGGGCGCGTTGGCGGAACAATGCCCGATGGCCTATAGGCCGTATTTTTTCATTTTCATGGAAAGGGTCTTTCGGTTGATTCCCAGTATGGAGGCGGTTTTCTGGATGCCGCCTCCGGTCTTTTCCAGCACGTGGCGGATGTATTCCCTTTCCAGTTCCTTCAAACACACCAGCTTGTCGGAAAAAGGGGCGAATTCCTGGGTCTTTTGCCGGGTGTCCGGGGGCAGGTGTTCGGGCAGGATCACGTCCCCCTCCTCCAATATCATAATCCTTTCTATGGTGTTTTCCAGCTCCCTGACGTTTCCGGGCCAGGGATAGGCCTCCAGCATTTCCATGGCCTCCCTGGAGATCTCCGGCTCGTCCCGGCCGATCTTCCGGGCGTTCTTCCTGATAAAATAAGACACCAGCGCCGGGAGATCTCCCTTTCTTTCCCGCAAGGGGGGAAGATGGATGGGGATGACGTGGAGGCGGTAGAACAAATCCTCCCGGAAGCGGTTCTGGGCGATGGCGGTCTTCAAATCGCGGTTGGATGCCACCATGATGCGGATGTCCACCTTGATGCGGCTGGACCCGCCCACCTGGGAAAACTCCCGCTCCTGGATGACCCGGAGGAGCTTGGCCTGCATGTCCATGGAAAGGTTGGAGATCTCGTCGAAAAAGAAGGTGCCGTGGTTGGCCAGCTCGAAAAGCCCCTTCTTGTTGCTCATGGCGCCGGTAAAGGAGCCTTTCACGTGGCCGAACAGTTCGGACTCCAGCAGGTTTTCCACCAGGGCGGAGCAGTCCACGGGCACGAACTCCCGCTCGTTTCTCTTGCTGTGGTAGTGGATGGCCCGGGCCACCAGCTCCTTGCCCGTGCCGGACTCTCCGGTGATGAGCACGGTGGAATCCGTGGGAGCCACCTTGAAGATCTGGCTGTAGAGTTTTTTCATGGGCGCGCTGGTTCCGATGATGACGCGGTCGGGCCCGGCCTGGAGGAAATCGTCCGCGGCCCGCCTGGCGGCCATGGGTTCCATGTCCTTGGCCGCGCGCTCCAGGATGTGCTCGATGTCCTCCATCCCGAAGGGCTTCACCAGGTAGTCGAAGGCGCCCATCTTCATGGACTGGATGACCATGTCCGGTTCGGAGATGCCGGTGATCATCACCGCCGTGGTGCCCGGGGCGTGCTTGTTGATCCAGCCCAGGACCTCCAGGCCGCCCATCTCGTGCATGCGGATGTCCAGGAAGACCACGTCGTAGGAATTTTCCTGGAGCATGGCCAGGGCTTTTTTGCCGTCGTCCGCCTCGTCCACGCCGATACCCAGGTGGTTCACGATGCGGGACACGCCCGTGCGTACAACCGCCTCGTCGTCCACCACCAGGACTTTTCTCACCGTATCCTGTTTCATTTGCCTTGGATTTCCCCCTCCTCCCGGGCGGCCGAGGTCCCAGGCAGGGTGATGACGAACGCGCAGCCCTTTTGGGCGCCCGGGTCCAGGCGGATGGTTCCCCCGTGGGCGGAGATGATGTCCTGGGAGATGGAAAGGCCCAGGCCGGTGCCGTAGCCCACGGGCTTGGTGGTGTAGAAGCTTTCGAAGATGCGCTGGGCGTCCTTTTCCGGGATGCCCGGGCCGTTGTCGGCGAAGCGCAGGGTGAAAAGCCGGGTCTTTTTGTCGTAGCGCGCGGTGAGGGTGACCGTGCCCCGGCCGTCCAGGGCGTCGGCGGCGTTCAAAAGAAGGTTGGTGAACACCTGCTGGATCTGCACCCGGTCGCCGTAGAAGGGGGGCAGGTTGCGGTCGAAGTCACGGTGCACCTCGATGCCGGAAAACCGCGACTGGGGCAGCATGATGGCCAGGCACTGTTCAAAGGCCGCGGAAAGGTCGAAGAACTCCTTCTGCCCCGAGGACTTGCGGGAGATGCCCAACAGGTTCTGGACGATCCTCTTGCAGCGGTGGGTCTGGTCGATGATCTCCTGGAGGTCGGCCTCGGCCTCGGGGTCGTTTTTCAGCCGGAGCTTCAAAAGCTCCGCGAACATGAGCACCCCGGAAAGCGGGTTGTTGATTTCGTGGGCCACGGAAGCGGAAAGCCGGCCGAGCGCCGCGGATCGGTCCGCCTCCACCAGGGCCTGGTGGGCCGCGGAAAGCTCCTTTTCCATGCGCTTTTGTTCCCGAAGGTCCGAAAACACGCCCACCGAGCCGGTCTCCACCCCGTTCTCCATGATGATGGCCGCGGAAAGGTGCACGGGGATCTTGTTGCCGTTCCGGTCCTTCAAGGTGGTTTCGTGCATGACCAGCCGGCCCGGGGGGCCGCTTTTTCCCCCGCGCATGGCGGCCATGTTGCCCTTGGCCGTCTCCCAGCCGTAGAACAGGTCCAGCGCGCCGGGCACGCCCACCACCTCCTCGGCGGAGAAGCCGGTCATCTTTTCCATGCTGCGGTTGAAGATCAAAACCTTGCCCTGGGGGTCCATGACCACGATGCCGTTGACCGTGGATTCGATCATGTTGAGCAGAAAGGAGTTGATGCGGCGGATGAGCAGCGAATCGCCTCCCCGGCCCCTGGCCCGGGCGGCGGCCTCATCCTGGTGGAGGTGGCACTGGCCCCAGGCTCCCACCACCTCGCCGTGGTCTAAGATGGGCAACAGGTCCATGCGGAAGGGCTTGGCGGCGGGGTCCAGGGGGAGGGGCAGCACCCACTGGGTGACGGACTCGCCGGTTTCTACGCACTGGGTGAACAGCGAATCCAACGAGGGCTGGAACCGCTGCGCCGCCTCCTTCTGCATGCGCTGGACGTTTTTGGGGGTGTGGGGAAGGTCGAGCATGGTCTCCGCGGCCTGGTTCCAGTACACGATGCGGCCGGCGGGGTCGGCCCCGAAGATCGGGTCCGGGTGCAGGCCGAACATGGCGGCGAAACGCGGAGGGGTGTAGACCTCCTTGCGGGTTTTTGTCTGGATGATGGATTCCAACGGGTCTCTCCCCGTCAGGGTGAAAAACGCCTGCGCTTTTGCCCTGCTCCGCATCAGGGCTCCTCGGCCTCGTTCCTTTCCTCCTTGGCCGGTTCGGCGAACCGGCAGGTCAGCACCAGGAGCTCGCCGTCAAAGGTGGTGTGCACCTTGTAGGGCAAAGACAGGAACAAGCGGATCATGGCCCGGTTCTGGGGCGAGGTGTGGGCGTAGAAACCGTAGAGGCCCGCCTCCCGTGCCCGTTCGGCCAGCAACTCCATGAGCACCTTGCCCACGCCCTTGCCCTGCCACC
>JAFDHW010000265.1:4117-7532 GCA_019308705.1 Deltaproteobacteria bacterium | reverse complement strand
ACCACGGAAAAGGACACCTCGGCCAGGTTCCTGGCCGGGTCCGTGATGTAGCCGCCGATGCCCACCACCTTTTCGAACCCCAGCTCGCCCACCACGGCCACCACGGCCAGGTCGCGGGAATAGTCCACCTCCCACACCCCCCCCAGATCTTGCCGGGAGAAGCTGGCCTTTTCGTGGAGGAACCGGGCCACCACGTCCTTTCGGTCCATGTTGTAGAAGTGCTCCTGGACCAGGCGTTCGTCCGTGGGCTTGATGGGCCGGAAAAGGATTTTTTCCCTGCCGATCTGTTCGGTGCGCTCCAGGGACTGGGGGTACACGCCGTACAACGAGTCGGACAGGGTGCGTTCCGGGCCCAAAAGGCCGGCCTCCTTGGCCTCGTAGAAAAGCTCCTCCCGAAAGTCGGGGTGGGCGATGGAAATCAGAGCCAAGGCGCGCTCGCCCAGGGTCTTTCCGAACAGGTTCACCGCGCCGTATTCGGTGACCACGTAGTGCACGTCGCCCCGGGGCACCACTACCGCGCCGCCCAGTTCCGGCACGATGCGGCTCTTCTTGCCGTCCGCGGTGGTGGAGGGGGTCATGAGGATGGCCTTGCCCTGGGGCGACATGGCCGAGCCGCGCAGAAAGTCCAGCATGCCCGTGACCCCGGAGTAGTTGTTGTAGGCCAGGGCGTCGGCCGTGGCCTGGCCGGTCAGGTCGATGCTCTCGGCCAGCTGCACGGACACCATGCGGTTCTGCCGGGCGATGACCGAGGGGTCGTTCACGTAGTCCGAGGGCCTGAATTCGATGCCCGGGTTGTCGTGGAGAAACTCGTAGAGGTTTTTGGAGCCGATGGCCGCGGACGCCACGGTCTTGCCCTCGTTGACGCCCTTCTTGCGGTTGTTGATGACGCCCTTGGCCGTGAGGTTCATGATGCCGTCGGTGACGAACTGGGTGTGCACGCCCAGGTCGTTCTTGTCCGACAGGGCCAGAAGGATGGCCCCGGGCGTGGCCCCCAAGGAGATCTGGATGGTGGAGCCGTCCTCGATGAGGCCCGCGACGTGCCGGGCGATCTCCTCGGCCGCCTCCATCTCCGGGAAGGCGTCCACGGTGATGAGGTCCTCCTCGTGCTCCACGAACAGGTCCACGTCGTTGACGTGGATGAACCCCCGGCCCAGGACCCGCGGCATGCGGGGGTTCACCTGGGCGATGACCAGGTCCGCGGAAAGCGCCGCGGCCAATGTCACGTCCACGGACACCCCCAGGCTCATCCATCCGAAGTCGTCCGGCGGGGAAACCTGGATCAAGGCCGCGTGGAGGTGGATCCTGCCCGAGGTGAACAGCCGGGGTATGGCGGAAAGGTGGATGGGGGTGAAAAAACGGCTGTTGGCGGCGAGGCTTCTCGGGATGCACGACCCCACGTAAAACGACCGCACGTTCAGGTTGTAGCACTGGCTGCGGTGGGCGATAAGGGTCAACGGGGCGCTCTCCAGGGAGAGCAGCCGGGTGATTTCCAGGTCCGTCAATCGGCAGGACTGCTCCGCAAGCTCCTTGACCAGGTGCTGGGGCTCCCCGCAGGAGGAGCCGATGAACACCCGTTGCCCGGAGTGGATGCGGCCGATGGCCTCGGCGGCGGTGCACCGCTTGGCCACGTAGTCGTCCGGCCAGTATCCTATGGCCATGGTTTACCTCGTTCGTTCCGGGCGCGCACGGGTGCGCCCGTGAGAGGTTTTACGGATTGCGGACGGGATGGACGCAAGAAGGAAGGATGGTAGTCCCAACGGGACTCGAACCCGTGTCTTCGGCGTGAGAGGCCGATATCCTAGGCCACTAGACGATGGGACCCCAAAAAAGGTATGTCCTCCTTGCCAAACCATGCCCTGGTTGTCAATCCCTTTTTGCGCAGCGGGCGGTTGCGGACGCCCGGGTTCCCTGTCTCATGCCGAAGGCGAAATACACAAGCGGCCCGAAAAAGGGGACAAACACGCAAAACCCCCAGGCCGCCTTGCGCGCCATGGAGCCGAAATCCCGGAACGCCAGGTCGAGGATGGCGGCCCAGGTGAGCAAAAGAAACAGCACCCCGGCGCCGATGACCGTCCAGGCAAAGGGGCTCATCGGGCCTCTTCGAGAAGCTTTTCCCGGACCGCCAGGATGGCGTCGGCGTAGGGGCGGCTGCGGTTGTAAGTATAGAGCACCCGGCGCATGCCGTCTTCGTCCATGCCGAGCTCCCATCCGTTTTTGGACAAATAGCGCGCCACGGAGTGGATGGCGTCCGCGTGATCGAACAGGTCCACCTTGCCGTCGCAGTCGCCGTCCGCGGCGTAGACCAGGGCGCTTTCGGGCAGAAACTGGCAGAACCCCATGGCCCCGGCGTAGGAGCCGGGAAGCGCGGCCGGGTCTATGCCCTGCTTTTGGGCAAAGGAGATGAGGGCCTTGAGCTGGACCAGGGCCCACCGGCTTTTCCTCTCGGCCCAGGAGCGGACCTCGTGCCTGTCCGCGCGGCGGCTCACCGCCTGGTAGAGCGTCTCTATGTTCTCCTTGTCCTCGAAGCTCGCCAGGGTGGCCAGGGTGGAGAGCACGGGCCGGTCCCCCACGTAGAGGCCCAGGCGGGTTTCCACCAAAAGCACCGCCACCACGGTGCCCGGGTCCACGCCGTATCGCGTCCGGGCCTCCTCCAGGGTCTTGCGGTAGGCGTTCATGTACCTCCTGGCCGCCTCCACCGAGGCGGGGGTGGAAAACTGGCCGTAGTCCAGCTTGTATTCGTCGTGGCGGAAATAGCCCGTGGCCGCGGAGAGATCGAAGGACGCCCTGGACAGGACCTGGTCCACGATCCGCGGGTCCAGCCCCTGGGCGGCCAGGCGCTGTTTCACCCCAAAGAAGCGGGATTGCTTGGACAGGGCGGGAGACGCGCATGCGAAAACAGCCAGGACGAGAAGCGCGCACCCCAGGCGGAGCAGGGTTTTCCGGGCCGGGCACAAGGGCGGGGCGGTTTCGGACATGAAGCCTCCGGTCGGTCTGGCGTTTGAAAAGGACAGCGAGGTTGAAGGAGCTCGCGCCCCTCGGCTCTTGCGCGACGCTTCCGTCTACGGCAGGCGCACCCGCGCCTGTTTTCGCCTGCAAAAGGTGGTGATTTCCGAAATCCCCACGGCCTTCAAGGCCTTGACCGCGGCGTCGAAGCCCCGGCCCACCTCGTCCGGGCCGTGGGCGTCGGACCCCAGGGTGACGGCCACGCCCCTTTGGGCCAGGATGCCGAGGATCTCCGGCCCCGGGTACATTTGCCCCACGGGGTGGAAAAGCCCCGAGGTATTCACCTCCACGACGCAGCCCTTGTCCGCCAGGATGCCCGCCAGTTCCTCCCAGGCGGCCCGGCGGCCGAACACGGGCCTGGCGTCGAATTTCTTCACCACGTCCAGGTGGCAGAAAAGGTCGAAGAATCCGG
>JAFDHW010000265.1:0-4109 GCA_019308705.1 Deltaproteobacteria bacterium | reverse complement strand
GTCGAAGAATCCGGTTTCGGCCATGGCGAACAAAAGGTCCATGTACCGGTCCAGGCGTTCGTCCGGGCCGTAGGGCGTCTCTTCGTAGGTGCGCCGGCTCACCATGTTGTACGCGCCCAGGAAATGGATGCTGCCCGCCACCACGTCAAAGGCCAGGCTTTGGGCGATGTCCTTGGCCCGGGAAAAGGTCTCCGGGGCAAAGTCCACCTCCAGGCCGATCTTCACCGCCACCCTGCCCGCCATCTTGTCCCGCACCCGGCGGGCGGCGGCAAAATACAGGGAGGTTTCGCCCGGGTCCATGGAAAGCGCCGCGCCCTCGGCGCGCAGGGTCAGGTGGTCCAGGAAGCAGATTTCCGAAAGCCCCCGGCTCTCGGCGGCCCGGGCATAGGCCAGCATGGTCCCGTGGGCATGATTGCACAGGAGCGTGTGCACGTGGTAATCCACGAGGGGCATGCGGCCGGATCCTCCATGGAAGCGGTTTCAAAAACCCTTCCTCTCCGTGGTTTCGTCCGTGAAAAGTTTATTTATAGTAAACTACCAGAAGACAAGGTCGGCCACAACCAAAATGCGACATTTTTACCCTCTCGCCGCGCCGCAGGCGGCGCTGGCGGGAACTTATTACCCATTTTGTTCGGTTCGAAACCGTCGGGCGGGTGGCAATCCGTGTTCCGGGACGTGGCCACGGGTAGAAGTGCCCCACGGGTGTCCAGAAAATTCCGGGAGGAAACAGGGGGTTGGCAGCCGGACCCCCAAGAGGAGGCGGGCATGGCCAAGGCCAGGGTTTCCTATGTGTGCGGCGAGTGCGGGTACACGGCCGCGGGGTGGATGGGCAAGTGCCCGGACTGCGGGGCCTGGGGTTCCATCTCCGAGCGCGTGGCCGCGCCGGCGCGGGCCAGTGTGCTGGCGGAGACGGCGGCCGCGCCCGTGCCCGTGAGCCAGGTGTCCGCGGAAGGGGAAACCCGGCTGGCCGTGGGTGTGGGCGAACTGGACCGGGTGCTGGGCGGCGGCCTGGTGCCGGGTTCGGCCGTGCTGTTGGGCGGCGATCCGGGCATCGGCAAGAGCACCCTCATGCTCCAGGCCCTGGGCAGGCTGGCCGGCGCGGGCCACCGGGTGCTTTACGTATCCGGCGAGGAGTCCGCCAGCCAGGTCCGCTGGCGGGCCGAGCGGCTGGGCGCGGTGTCGGACAACCTGTACGTGGTGGCCGAGATCGAGCTTTCGCGCATCTTGTCCATGGCCGAAGAACTCTCCCCCCAGGCGGTGGTGCTGGATTCGGTGCAGACGCTCTACAGCGCGGAGTCCGAGTCCGCGCCCGGGTCCGTGAGCCAGGTGCGGGAGTCGGCCTTTAAGGTGGTGCAGGCGGCCAAGAGCCGGGGATTTTCCGCCTTCCTGGTGGGCCACGTCACCAAGGAGGGTGCCCTGGCCGGGCCGCGTATCCTGGAGCACATGGTGGACACGGTCCTGTACTTCGAGGGCGAGCGTTCCCACGCCTACCGGGTGCTGAGGGCCGTGAAGAACCGGTTCGGGGCCACGGACGAGATCGGGGTGTTCGAGATGGCGGAAGCGGGCCTGGCCGAGGTGAAAAACCCGTCGGCCGCGTTTCTTTCCCAGCGGCCGGAGGGCGCGGCGGGCTCGGCCGTGGCCGCCTGCCTGGAGGGCACCCGGCCCGTGCTGGTGGAGATCCAGGCCCTGGCCAGCCCGTCGTCCTTTTCCTCGCCCCGCCGCACGGTTCTGGGCCTGGACGCGAACCGGGTGGCGCTTCTGGCCGCAGTGCTGGAGAAAAAGGCGGGGTTGTCTTTGGCCTCCCAGGATCTGTACGTGAACGTGGCCGGCGGCCTGCGCGTGTCGGAAACCGCCGCGGACCTGGCCGTGTGCTGCGCCGCGGCCTCGGCGCTTCTGGACCGGCCCCTTCCCCCGGATCTGGTCCTTGCCGGAGAGGTGGGCCTCACCGGCGAGGTGCGCGGGGCCAGCCGCCTGGACGCGAGGCTGAAGGAAGCCGCCAAGATGGGCTTTACCCGCTGCCTGGTCCCCCGGGCCGCCCTGGCGTCTTTGCCCAAGGCAAAGGGCATGAAGCCCGCGGGCGTGAAAACGGTGGCAGAAGCGCTTAAGCTTTTGTTTTCATAAAATGCAAAGAAAGGAGGTTTTCCCGGTCTCCTATCCCTCGGCCTGCTTCAAGATCTTTGCCAGTTCTTCCCTGGCGAACGTAATGGAGGGGTCCAGTTCCAGGGCCCGGACAAAGCAGCGGGCGGCCGTTTCCAGGTCGCCCAGTTCGCGGTAATTGGCGCCCAGGTTGGCGTGGTCCATGGCGGATTCCGGGTCCAGGGCGAGGACGCGTTCGAAGTGGGTGACAGCCTCCTCGTGACGGGAGAGCTTGTAGCAGCAGAAGCCCATGAGGTTCAGCGCGTCGGTGCGTTCCGGGTCCATGGCGTCGGCGCGGGAAAGCTCCTCCAGGGCTTCGTCGAAGCGTTCCAGGTCCTTTAGGGCCATGGCGCGGCGGATGCGGATGGAGACCTCGTCTTCTGGATGGGGGTTGCGGGAAAGCGCCCTGTCCAGGAACAGGAGGGCCTGGGCGGGTTTTTGGGGCAGGGTTCCCAAATAGAAGGAGGTGTAGTAGGCGCCGCCCAGGGCCTTGTCCAGGGCCAGCAGGCGGCCGGCGGCGTCGGCGGCGGGCAGGGTTTCGGCCATGAGCTTGGCGGTGAAAAGACCCGTGGACGCGGCTGCGGCCCGCTCGCGGAACAGCGCGCCCGGGACCATGATGTAGCACGCGGAAACGGCAAGCTCCGGGTGGGTGGTGTCCAGGGCAAGGACCTCCATGCCCCGCTCGTCTAAGGCGGCTACCAGCGCGCCGATTTCTTCCTTCATGTTGGGGGAGGAAAGGTCCGGCAGGTCCCCCACGCTCCGCCAGGTTTCCGGGGCCAGGAGATGCGCGGCGTCCTCCAGGGAGGCCGGCTTGGGCAGGCCCGAGGCCACGTAGCAGGAGCCGGTCTCAAAGTCCCCGCCCAACTGGGCCGCCTCGGTGAGCGCTCGGCACAGCGCCCGCTGCGGGTCCGGGGCCGTTCCCGCGGTCCACACCACCTCGCTTTTTTTTGCCGCCAGGGTGGCGGGGTCGTAGGCCAGCACGCCCACCGTGGGCACGCCCATGCCCATGGTCATGTCCTGCAGGTGCACCAGCACCCCGGCGGCCGTGTACTTTTCCAGAAGCTCCCGCGCCGGGGCCAGGGTCACGGACTCGGGCTTGATGCCCGGAATCTCCGCCCCGGGCAGCGACGCCAGGGCCGAGGCATGGCGCTCCACCACCTCGCAGATTCCCTGGGTGAGCGCCTCCTCCATGACGTTTCCCGCCGCGGACCCATTGAACTGGTTGAGCATGAAAAACCAGTCAAAGGGGACCAGCACCTCCTGGGAGCGCGTAAGGGAATACGCCCTGCACCATCGCTGGGGCACCTTGGCAAAGGCTTGAAGGGCCTTTTGCGCCCCGGCAGGGTCGTCGCCCACGGACCGGGCCACGGCATCCAGGGAAAGGGCCCGGTCCTTGACTTCCTCCCAGGGCGCGAAGGTGAAGTTTGCGGGGTCCGCGGAATAGGCGTACAAAGAGAACCGCTCCACCAGTTCCATGACCGCCGACGCGTGGGCCTGGTCCGGCGTGGACCCCTTGCCCATCTGCTTCTTGGTGCCCGTCAGCGCCCTGGCGTCCTTGCCGCACACGGAAACGTACACGGGGATGTCGAGCCGCCCCGTGTCCACCCGCTGGGCGTGGGCCAGCACGTCCAGGGAAAGCCCGGCCAACGCAACCCCCACCTTTTTTACCGTCTCCGCCGGAGCCAGCACCTTCTCCTGGTCGGCGCATTCGGGACTCTTATAGGCATCGGAAAGAATGAGCATGCTTTTTGTTGGGAAAACTTTCGGGTTTTAAGGAAAAAATGCGCCAAGGGGGTATTAGAGTCCCAGATCCCCGGCTATCTCTTGCATGGCGGAAAGCGCCAAGGGGATAAACTCCTCTATCCCGGATTATTCACGAGTTCGATTCGCGCGA
Source organism: Deltaproteobacteria bacterium (assembly GCA_019308705.1). Taxonomy (GTDB): domain Bacteria; phylum Desulfobacterota; class Desulfobacteria; order Desulfobacterales; family Desulfatibacillaceae; genus JAHJUF01. The sequence continues at coordinate 79 of JAFDHW010000265.1, read as the reverse complement.
GAGCAAGGAAGGAGGAGGGAAGCTGTACTTTTGTACCGCGACCCCCTCCTGACGCAGCTATCGCGTGAATCGGGCTCGC
>JAFDHW010000264.1 GCA_019308705.1 Deltaproteobacteria bacterium | reverse complement strand
CGCCCGATTTCCGCGCTGGCCGCGTTATCGGGGCTCGGCGTACCAAAGTACGCCTTCACCCCTCTAGCCTTGCCAGCACGGAAATCAGGCTTCGTGAATAATCCGGGTTAAAAAGCGGATGGCTGCGGCGGACCGCCAAGACGACGCCCGACGCGCGGCGTTTTTTGGGCCAGGGGGCTTTTATACCCCTCGGGGCCTTGCCCCGTTTCTTCGCCTCCCTCATCATCGTCCCGCCCCTCCCGCGGGCCGGGCCGTCGGGGCCATGGCTCCCACGGGCCTGATACGGCCGAAAGCGCGTGAACACGCTGGCGGCGCCGGATGAAAAGGGCGCGGCTTCGTGGGGCCCTTATAAATTCACGGTTTTTCTCTCGTTCCCCTTGACGGGTCCAGGGGAGTTTGATTAGAGTAGTGCCACCGAACTGAGGGATCGTCTAGCGGCAGGACGACGGGTTCTGGCCCCGTTAGCCCAGGTTCGAATCCTGGTCCCTCAGCCAAAAGCCGCAAAGGGCGCTCCGGGTTTCCGGGGCGCCTTTTTGCGTGGGACCTCCAGCGAGGAATCCGGCCCAAAGGGCCCTTCCCATGAACAAGAGCATCTTCATCACCCTGTTTTTCGCCCTGTTCGCCGCGGTGACGGGGGTGGGCATCGTGGTGCCCCTGTTGCCCGTGTACGCGGACCAGTTGGGTGCGTCCGGGTTTTTCATCGGGCTCATTTTCGGCGCGTTTTCCCTTTCGCGCACCGCGTGCCTGCCCGCGTTCGGCAAGTGGTCGGACAAAAGCGGCCGCAAGCCCTTCCTGGTGGCCGGGCTTTTTCTCTACGCCGTGGCCTCGATGGGGTTCATGGCCGCGGACGGGGTGGCGGCCCTGGTGCTGGTGCGGTTTTTCCAGGGCGCGGCGTCCGCCATGATCGTGCCCGTGGCCCAGGCCTACGTGGGAGAGATCACCCCCATGGGCAAGGAGGGGCTTTCCATGGGGCTGTTCAACATCTCCATGTTCGCCAGCCTCTCGTTGGGCCCGCTTCTGGGCGGGGTGGTGCGGGACCAGTGGGGCATCCAGGCGGCGTTTTCCGCCATGCTGGTGCTGTCTTTGTTCTCCTGCGGCCTGTGCCTGGCGCTGTTGCCGCCGGTGAAAAAGGAGCCCCGCATGGAGCTGACGCGTCCGCCCCTTTCCTACCGGGTGCTTTTGGAAAACCGCTGCATCGTGGGCCTGACCGCCTTCCGCACCGCCTACACCACCTGCGTGGGCGTGGTGTGGTCCTTTTTGCCCGTGTACGCGGCGCACCGGTTTCAATTGTCTTCTTCCCAAGTGGGGGTGCTCATCATGATGGGCGTTTTGGTGGCCGGGATGCTCCAGACACCCATGGGTTGGGTGGCGGACCGGGCGGACAAGCGGCTGTTGGTGGCCGCGGGCGGCGTGTGCGTGCTGGCGTCGGTGCTGCTGTTTCTGCCTGCGGGCGGGTTCTGGGGGCTTTTCCGGGCCAACACCCTGTTCGGGGTGGGCGGGGGCGTGTCCACCCCGGCGCTCATGGCCCTCACCGTGCAGGAGGGCAAGAAGACCCAGTCCATGGGCTCGGTCATGGCCATCCTCACCATGGGCCATTCCCTGGGCATGCTGGTGGGGTCCATGGCAGCGGGCGCCGTGGCGGACATCTTCTCCCTTTCCTCCATCTTTTACGTGGGCGCGGCCGCCATGGCCGGGGGCATCTGGTTGTTCTGGGCCATGAGCAAAACTCCCGCGGGCCGGGCTTCGGGCACTGGTTGACTTTAAGCGCGCGTCGCGTAAAAATCATCGCTCATTGCTCTCTCGTTTCACCGGAAAAAATTGAGAAGGAGTGTTTTATGGCACGTGCGCCCTTTTTCTGGGAGAACATGGTCGAGCGGAAAACCATCCTGTCCCACGACGGGGTCCGCATCTCCTACCAGTCCCTTGGAGAGAAAGGGAAAAGGGTGGTGGCCCTGGCCAACGGCCTGGGCGGCAGGCTGTACGCCTGGGCGCCGTTGATCGAGGCGCTTCTGCCCGAATACCGGATCATTTCCTGGCACTATCGGGGCCTGTTTTCCTCGGAAACCCCCAAGTCCATCCGCCGGCTGGCCATCCCCAACCACGCCGAAGACTTGAAGCAGATCCTGGACAAGGAGGGGGTGGAGGAAGCCTCGGTGGTGGGGTGGTCCATGGGCGTGCAGGTGGCCCTGGAGTTCGCGGTGCTCTATCCCGAGCACCTGGAGAAGATGGTGCTCATCAACGGCACCTACGGCCACGCCCTGGCCACGGGGTTCCAGCCCCTCTTCCCCATCCCGGGCATGGCCATGGGGCTGCACTACGGCATCGATTTTCTCCGCCGCCACCCCAAGCTCACCCGCTGGGCGGGCAAGCTGCCCGCCACGGACGCCATGAGCCGCATCCTGGGCCAGGGCTATTCCCTGGTGCGCAAGAACCCCCAGATCACCCCCGCATTCCAGCAGTACGTGAAGGACGTGCTGGGGGAGTCCGTATCCAACTACTTGCGCCTGTTCCAGGAACTGGACGCCCACTCCACCATCCACCACCTGCCTGACATCACCCACCCGGCGCTCATCATCTGGGGCGACCTGGATCCTCTGACCCCCGCCTACCTCTCCCGGAGGATGAAACGCCGCCTGAAAAACTCCGAATCGGTGCACTACCGCCTGGGCACCCACTTCGTGCTCTTGGAGTACCCGAAAAAGGTGAGCTCCAGGGTCAAGCGGTTTCTGGACTCTACGGTGATTCCGGTGGAGAGATAGCCCTCAGCAACCGATATACCGGCTGATGACGATGCGCTGGACTTCGGAGGTGCCTTCGCCGATCTCCAAAAGTTTCTGGTCGCGGTAGAAGCGTTCCACGCCGTATTCCTTCATGAGCCCGTAGCCGCCGTGGATCTGGACCGCGTGGTCCACCACCCGGCTCATGACCTCGGAGCAGTACAGCTTGGCCATGGCGGCCATCTTCTCGTAGGGCTTGCCGGAGTCGCGCAGCCAGCAGGCCTTGTACATGAGGTTCCTGGCGCACTCGATCTCCATGGCGCAGTCCGCCAGCTTGAAGGCCACGGCCTGGAACTTGCTGATGGGTTGGCCGAACTGCTTGCGTTTCTTGGCGTACTTGAGCGCCAGCTCATACGCCCCCTGGGCGCCGCCCAGGCCCATGGCGCCGATGGACAGGCGGCCGCCGTCCAGGGTTTCCAGCATCTGCTTGAACCCGTCGCCCTGCTTGCCCAGGATCTGGTCCTTGTGCACCCGCACGTTGTCAAAGAAAAGCTCGCCCGTGTTGGAGGCGCGCCACATCATCTTCCGGTGCATGGCCTTGGCGGTGAAACCCTTGGTGCCGGTCTCCACCAGGAAGCAGGTGTACTCGGGGCGGCCGTCCCCGCGCTTGCCGGTCACCGCCTGGACCGTGACGCCCAGGGTCATTTCGCAGGCCGCGTTGGTGATGAAGATCTTGGAGCCGTTGATGACCCACTCGTCCCCGTCGGGTTCCGCGATGGTCTGGGTGCCCCCCGCGTCGGACCCGGCCTGGGGCTCGGTGAGACCGAAGCCCCATAAGTATTCCCCGGTGCACAGCTTGGGCAGGTACGTCTTCTTCTGTTCCTCGTTGCCGAAATAGTAGATGGGCGCGATGCCCAGGGAGTTTCCCGCGGCCACGGTGGCGGCCTGGGACCCGTCCACCCGGGCCAGCTCCTCCACGGCGATGATGTAGGAAACGTAATCCATGGCCTGGCCGCCGTACTCCTCGGAGACCATGGCGCCGAACAGCCCGATTTCCCCCATCTTCTTGGTCAGCTCGACGGAAAATTCCTCTTTCTCGTCCAACTCCAAGGCCACGGGCGCGATCTCCGCCTCGGCGAACCTCCGCACCTCGTCCCGGATCATCTGCTGTTCCCTGGTAAGCTCGTAATCCAACGGTCCCTCCTTGCCTTTTCGAACCCGTCTCCCAACCCGGATTATTCACGCGTTCGATTCGCGCGAGAGCAAGGAAGGAGGAGGGAAGCTGTACGTTTGTACCGCGACCCCCTCCTGACGCAGCTATCGCGTGAATCGGGCTCGCCGGAAGGGTGAAAAATTTCGCCGATGTCAGCATTCCTCAAAGAAACAGCGCGCATTTTTCAAGG
>JAFDHW010000263.1 GCA_019308705.1 Deltaproteobacteria bacterium | reverse complement strand
CCTTTCGGCCCACGAGGCCGTGACGCTCGCCTCCATCGTGGAAAAGGAGACCGCCGAGCCCGGGGAGTACACCCTGGTGGCCTCGGTGTACAAGAACCGGCTGGACCGGGGCATGCGCCTGCAGGCGGACCCCACGGTCATCTACGGCATCCCGGACTTTGACGGGAACCTCACCCGCCGGCACCTGAGGACCCCCACCCCATACAACACCTACACCCGCGGCGGCCTTCCGCCCGGGCCCATCGCCAACCCCGGGAAAAAGGCCCTGGCCGCCGCGTTAACCCCCCCAAAGAGCCCATACTTGTACTTCGTGGCCAAGCCCACCGGCGGCCATCATTTTTCCCGCACCTTGCACGAGCACAAGCAAGCTGTGTACAAATATCAGTTGAACAGGGGGCCGCGACGGCTGAAATCCGCGAACCGGCCCCGTCAACCAGAGGAAAGGGAAGGCAAATGAAGGCACCCAAGGCAGCAATCGCCGTGTTCCTGTTTTTGTGCGTGGCCGCGGCCCCGGCGTGGGCGCTCGATCTCGGCGTGGCGGGCAGCTACTGGATGGTGAACGTTTCCGGCGACACCCAGACCTCGATTCTGGGCACCAACGTGGACCTGGAAAGCGACCTGGACCTGGACGGCGAGGGCATACCGTCGGTGGCGGCCTGGTTCGGCCTGGGCAAGCACAAGCTGTGGGCGTCCTACACCGCGGGCGAGTTCGAGGGCGACAGCGTCCTTAGCCGGTCCATCACCTTTGCGGGCACCACCTTCACCGCCGCCACCCCGGTGCATTCCGAGCTTTCCCTGAAGATGGCCGAGGCGCTGTACACCTACAAGCTCCTGGACCTGGAGAACATCCTGGCGGGCTTTTCCGTGGAGCTTGGCGCGGGGGCCAAGTACCTGGACGTGGAAGGCTCCGTGGCCTCTCCCCTGGTCACGGCCAGGGACGACTTCGCCGCCCCCATCCCCGAGGTGGCCGCGGCGGTGAACGTGGGCATTTTGGCGGACATCGTCTCCGCCAGGGTGCAGGCCTCGGGCATCGGCTACGACGGCAACAGCATGCTGGAAGGACGGGCCGAGGTGAGCATCTCCCCCATCCCGCTTTTCGGCATCAACGGCGGATACCGCATTTTCGCCATCGACGCGGAGTACGACGACTACACCCTGGACACCACGCTTTCCGGCTTCTACGCCGTGGTGGGCGTCAGCTTCTGATGGCCGCGGGGCCGGCCGGGGACCTTGCCTTTCTGGCCGGGCAGCGGCTCATGGTGGGCATCGCCGGAAAAGAGGCGGACGCGGACGCCCGGCGGCTCATCGAAGACTACCGCGTGGGCGGGGTGATCCTGTTTTCCCGGAACCTGGGGGAGCCGGACCAGGTGAGGGGCCTGTGTTCGGACCTTGCCCAGTGCGCCCGGGAGGCGGGCCTGCCGCCGCTTTTCATCGCCGTGGACCAGGAGGGGGGCCAGGTGGCGCGCCTGGCCCCTCCCTTCACCCAGTTTCCGGGAAACCCCTTCATCCGCAGCCGCGAGCAGGCGGAACAGTTTGCAAAAGACTGCGCCGCAGACCTCTTGTGGGCAGGGTTCAACATGAACATGGCCCCTGTCCTGGACGTGCCCCTGGTGGCGGATTCCATCATGGCCGACCGCGCCTTTTCCCCGGACCCGGGCCGGGTTTCCGAACTGGGGACCGCCGTCATCGAAGGATTGCAACGCCGGGGAGTCCTGGCCGTGGCCAAGCATTTCCCGGGAATCGGCCGCACCACCCTGGATTCCCACGTGGACCTGCCGACCTGCCAGGCCACGGCAAAGGAGCTGAAAGAGGACCTTCTGCCCTTTGCCGCAGCCGTGGCCCAAGGGGTGGCCGGGGTGATGCTTTCCCATATCGTCTACCCGGCCCTGGACGAAACGTGGCCGGCCAGCATGTCGCCGGCCATCGCCCGGGACCTTTTGCGGGACAAAATGGGGTACAACGGGCTGGTTCTGACCGACGACCTGGACATGGGGGCCATCGCCCGGCACTTTGACGTGGAAACCGCCGCGGACCAGGCCCTTGCCGCAGACGTGGACCTGGTGCTCATCTGCAAGCCGGGCCCTTCCATCGGCCGGGTGCACGAACACATGGCCAGGGCCTTGGAAGACGACCCCATGCTCGTTTCCGCCGCTCAAAAGTCCATGGAGCGGATGGCGCAGGCCAGGAAACGCTTCACGCGCACATGACGGGGCGCACATAACGGGAGGATCAATGCCCAAGAGCGTGTGGGAAAACTGGTACCTGCGGTTGAACGCGCGGCGCTGGCTTCTGTTGAGCACCCTGGTGTACCTGGTCTTCCAGGGAGCCTTGCTCGCCATCCTGGCGCCCCTGGGCAAGGATCCCCTGATCCTGCAGACCACCTTTTCCCCGGCCGTGTTCTCGGGCATCCTCCAGTCCTGGGGCGGGGAGGGGATAGCCATCTAACAGAGCCACTACTGCCTGGATTTCATCCACCCCCTGGTCTACGCGGTGTTTCTGTCCGCCATGGTTTCCCGGTTCACCGCCAAAAGGCCCGACGCTCCCACCTCCCGCCACATGTTCTTCTTCAGCATTCCCTACCTGGCCGCGTCCTTCGACCTGGTGGAAAACTTCTTCCACCTGGCGTTTTTGGAAAACTCCCTTCCCGTTGCCCAGCCCTGGGTGGCCCTGGCCGCGGGGTTCGCCAACGCCAAGTGGCTCCTGGCGGCCGCCACCCTTGCCGCCTGCGCGGTCTACGCCCTGGGCAACGCCCGCCGCGCCGCCCGGGAGAAGGCCGCCGCCCTGTCCGCGGCCGAAGACGCCTGCAACCGCAACTGACCCGTCCACAAGCCCCAACCTGCCCCCCTTTGCCGCATACCGGTTCCTTTGCTTGGACTTTTCGGGGTTGTCTGGTATGTTCTCATGGCTGATCAAGCGGGCCAGCCCGGGCCAGCCTCGGCGACCGGGAAACGGAAGGGTGATGGGCAAAGCGAATGTTCTGGGCATAGGACTGTTGTGGTTGGCCGTTCTTTTTCCGGGCGCGGGAGCAACGGGGATCGCGCACGGGCAACAGGCCGCGGGCTTCCAAGGGCCCATTCCCCCTTTCGCGGAAAGCAACTTCTGCGAGGCCAACGTGGGATACGGCCTGTTGTCCCTTCCATCCCAGTCCCCCTTCCAGAGTTTGCGCCTGGCGCCCATGCCCCGCATGCCCTCGACCCTCAAGAAGGGCCGGACCGAACTCTCGGCCACCGCCACCCTGGCCAACGTGTGGGCCTATGAGTCCGGCGGCTACCTGGTGGACTACGAGACGTTGAACACCCGGATTGCCTTTGCCTATGGAATTCTGCCCTCCGTGCTTCTGGAGGTGGCCTACGACGAGCGGCGGGTGTTCGGGGGCGTGCTGGACAGCGTGATCATGAACTTCCACAACGCTTTCGGCATCGACCAGGACAAGCGCGACCAGTACCCCAAGGACCAGGTGAACATCCAGATTTACGATGCCGCGGGGACCCCCCTGGTGACCTGGCAGGACGACGCGGTGCTGACCCAGAGCATCGCCGCCACCCTGCAGCACAACCTCACCTGCGGAGACGACCTGTGGCCCGCTTTTTCCTGGTCGGCCACCCTGCGCCACGACCTGCGCGACGCCGTGGTGGACCAGGAGGATGATTTCCCCGACGTGGGGCTGTCGCTCTCCCTGTCCAAGCGCCTGGGCGTAACCCACGTCTACCTTTCCCCTTCCATGGTTTTCTTCGGGGAGGACTCCGTGGGCACCATCAAACTGCGCGACTCCCAGATATCCGGGCTTTTCGGCGTGGAATGGCGTTTCGTGGAAAAAAGCGTGCTCCTGGTCCAGTACCTGGTGACCCAGGGCGCAGTCCAAAACTTCGGCGAGTATTCCGAGCCCTCCCATGAGATCACCCTGGGGCTCAAGGTGGAGGTGGCGCCCTCCGCCGTGGTGGCAGTGGGGCTTCTGGAAAACATCGTGACCTACGACAACAGCCCGGATTTCGGGGTCCACGCCGGGCTGACGGCCAGGTTTTAACCCGGATTATTCACGCGTTCGATTCGCGCGAGAGCAAGGAAGGAGGAGGGAAGCTGTACTTTTGTACCGCGACCGCCTCCTGACGCAGCTATCGCGTGAATCGGGCTCG
>JAFDHW010000004.1 GCA_019308705.1 Deltaproteobacteria bacterium | reverse complement strand
CAACCCCTTTGCCGTGTCCGACTCCGGGGCGCGGGGGCTCATGCAGATCATGCCCGAAAATTTCGGCTTTTTGGGCATCAACGACCCCTTTGACCCCCGGGAGAACATCCTGGGCGGCGCTTTTTACTTGAAACAGCTTCTGGAGGATTTCAACGGGGACCTCCCCAAGGCCCTGGCCGCGTACAACGCCGGGCCCACGGCGGTGAAGCGCTACAACAGCATCCCCCCCTACTCGGAGACCGAAAAGTTCGTGACCCGGGTCCTCGCCGCCTACAACGCCCTCCGGGACCGGCAGTAGCCCGGATCATCCATGAGAAAATTTGCCCGAAACGATGGTTCATGTATTTTCGGCGGAATGGCGGCCTCCCTGCCTTTGCCGGCACGAAAACCGGGCTTCGTGAATGATCCGGGGTGGGAATTCCGCTGATTCCGTCTTGTCCGGCCCCATGAACCAGAACGCTTTCCCACGGAACAACCCAAAGCTCTCCCAGGCCCTGGAACGCGCCATGGCCCGCGACCGGTGGGCGGTCCTTGGCGAGCTTTCCCGCAAAAAGGGCCGGGCCGGGCAAGAGGCGGCCGCCCGCGCCCAAAAGCGCTTGGCGGCTTCGGCTGAAAAGCGCCTGCGCAGGCAGGAGAACCTGCCCGCGCTCTCCTACCCCGAAGACCTTCCCATCACGGCCAAGCGGGAGGAGATCGTGTCCGCCATCAGGGAGAACCAGGTGGTGGTGGTCACGGGCGAGACCGGGTCCGGCAAGAGCACCCAGATCCCCAAGATGTGCCTGGAGGCGGGCCGGGGCCTCTCCGGCGTGGTGGGCGTCACCCAGCCCAGGCGCATCGCCGCGGTCACCATCGCCCAGCGCATCGCCCAGGAGCTTTCCCAACCCGTGGGCGAGGCCATCGGATACCGCATCCGCTTCCAGGAACGAGGCACCCGGGGCCGCATCCCCTATGTCAAGCTCATGACGGACGGGATCCTGCTCAACGAAATCCAGTCCGACCGCCTGCTTTCCGCCTACGACGCCATCATGGTGGACGAGGCCCACGAGCGGAGCCTGAACATCGACTTCGTGTTGGGCGTCCTGCGCCGGCTGGTCAAGCGGCGGGACGACCTTTCCGTGATCATCACCTCCGCCACCCTGGAGACGGAAAAGTTCTCCAAGGCTTTCGGCAATGCCCCCATCATCGAGGTCTCGGGCCGCACGTATCCGGTTTCTGTGCGCCACGAGCCCCTGGAGGAGGGCGGAGACCCTTCCGAGGGCGGGTACGTGGACGCGGCCGTGGCCGCGGTGGAGAAGATCTTCGCCCGCGGCGGCCCGGCAGGGGACGTCCTGGTGTTCATGCCCACGGAAAACGACATCCTGGAAACCTGCGACCTCCTCCGTGCAAGGGACTTTTTCGACACCGAGGTGCTGCCGCTCTACGCCCGGCTGTCCGGCCCGGAACAGGCACGGGTGTTCGCGCCCTCCGGGAGGCGGCGCATCGTGGTGGCCACCAACGTGGCGGAAACCTCGGTGACCATCCCCAACATCCGCTACGTGGTGGACACCGGGCTGGCCCGCATCTCCCGCTACAGCCCCCGCACCCGCACCACCAGCCTGCCCGTGTCCCGCGTCGCCAGGTCGTCGGCGGACCAGAGAAAGGGCCGCGCCGGCCGGGTGGCCGAGGGCGTGTGCGTGCGCCTGTACTCCGAGGAGGACTACCTGGCCCGGCCGGAGTTCACGCCCCCGGAGATTTTGCGCTCCAACCTGGCCGAAGTGGTGCTTCGCATGGCCGCCTCCAAGCTGGGGGACCCCGCGGAATTTCCCTTTGTGGACCCGCCCCGGAAGCGCAATATCGCCGACGCGGTGCGGGAGCTGGAGGAACTGGGCGCGGTGGCCCCCGCCCGGGGCCGGGGAAAGCGAAAGGGCGTGGTCCTCACCAAGAGGGGCCGGACCATGGCCCGGCTGCCCCTGGACCCCAGGCTGGCGCGCATCCTCATCCAGGCCGAAGCCGAAGCCTGCCTGCCCCAGGCCCTGGTGGTGGTGTCGGCGCTTTCCATCGCGGACCCCCGCACCCGGCCCGCGGAGTCCGAGGCCGAGGCGGACCGGGCCCACCAGGCTTTTGCCGACCCGCGCAGCGATTTCCTGACCCTGTTGAACCTGTGGAACGCGTATCACCGGTTGGAGGCCCGTGGTGCGTCCGTGTCCGCCAGGCGCCGATTCTGCCGGGAGAACTTCCTCTCGTTTGGCCGCATGCGGGAGTGGAAGGACGTGTACCGGGAGGTGCGCACCCAGCTCGCCGAGGAGGGTTTCTCCAGGGCCCCGGCGGCCGGAGTGCTGCGCGCGCCGGATTACGCGGCCCTGCACCGGGCCGTGCTTTCGGGCTATTTGTCCAACATCGCCCTGGTGAAGGAAAAGAACATATACCAGGCCGCCCGGGGCCGGGAGGTGATGCTGTTTCCGGGCTCTTCGCTGTTCAACCGGGGTGGCAGGTACGTGGTGGCCGCGGAGATGGTGCAGACCACGCGGCTTTTCGCCCGCACCGCCGCGGTGGTGGAGCCCGCCTGGATCGAGGACCTGGCCGGGGACCTGGTGAAAAAGGCCTATTCCCGCCCCCGGTGGGACAGGGACCGGGGCGAGGTGGTGGCGGACTGCCGGGTGTCGCTTTTCGGCGTGCCCCTGGCCGAGGGCCGCAAGGTGAGCTACGGCCCCGTGGCCCCGGGCGAGGCTGCGGACATTTTCATCCGCCAGGGCCTTCTGGAGCAGGATCTTCCCGGTCGATGGCCGTTTCTTTCCCACAACCGCAAGGTGCTGGCCAGAGTGGAGGCCATGGAGTCCCGCCTGCGCCGCCGGGATCTGGCCGTGTCCGAAGACCGCCTGGCCGCATGGTACGCCGCCCGCCTCCCGGGGGTGAACCGGACCGCGGACTTAAAGAAGCGGATCAGGGAGCAGGGATCGGACGATTTCCTGCGCATGGAGCCCGAAGACGTCCTGGCCAAAGCGCCGGACGCGGCCGAGCTTTCCCTGTACCCGGAGAAGGTTTCCGTGTCCGGGGAGAAGGTGGCCGTTTCCTACGTGTTCGCCCCGGGCGACCCGGCGGACGGGGCCACCCTGCGCCTGCCCGCCTCCCTGGCCGGCACGGTTTTCCCCCACGGCCTGGAGCGGATCATCCCGGGGCTTTTGCGGGACCGTGTCGTCGCCCTGGTGAAGGCCCTGCCCAAAGCTTACAGAAAGGCCCTGGTGCCCGCGGCCCAAAGCGCCCAGCGCCTGTTCGAGGAGGTTCGGAAGGGTTCCGGCCCCCTGGCCGAGGACTTGTCCGCGGCGGCCCGCAGGCTTTTTTCCGCGGACGTGCCCCCGGCGGCGTGGCCCCTTTCCAGCCTGCCGGACCACCTCAATCTGCGGGTGGCGCTGGTGGACGCCCGGGGCGGCGAGATCGCCGCGGGCCGCGACCTTCCCCGGGTTCTGGGCGGCCTGGCCGCGGTAGCCAAGGCCCCGCCGGCGCTGCTGGCCAAGGCCCGGCGGCGGTGGGAGAAAACCGGCCTTACCCGGTGGGACTTTGGCGACCTGCCCCGAAACGTGGCCCTGGACGACAAGGGATCGGCCCGGGCGTTTCCGGCGCTTTCCCCCAACGGCGACAAGGCGGACCTGGTGCTTTTGGAAGACGCGGCCGAGGCGGCCCGGGTCCACCCCCGGGGCGTGCTGGCCCTGGCCAGGAACGCGCTGAAACGGGAGATCAAGCCGGCGGCCCGGCTGTTCTCCCTGTCCGGCAAGGCCCGGGAGGCGGCCCGGGACCTGGGCGGGGCCGGGAAAGTGGAAAGCCGCTTGGTGGAATCCTTTTTGGCGAGCCGCCTGGCCAGGCCCGTGCGCACCCGGGAGGCATTCGAAAGCCTGCTCCGGGAGGAATCCCCCCGGCTGTACAACCTGGCCGCGGACCGGGCCGACGCCGTGGACGAGGTCCTGGAGGCCTACGCTGAAACCCGCGCCCGCCTGGTCTCCCTCATGCGCTCCCGGTCCGACCCGGCGGCCGGGACGTTCCTGGAAGGCCTGCATGCCCGCGCCAGGTCCTTGCTGCCCCCGTCTTTTCCCGAGCTTTACGGCAACAAGCGGCTGATGGACGTGTCCCGCTACCTGGCCGCCCTGCGCGTCCGCGCGGAACGGGGCCTTGCCCGCCCCGCGGCCGACGCGGCCAGGGAGGCCCGTGTCGCGCCCTTTGAAAAGGCGCTCAACGAGGAGGCCAGGGCTCTTTCACCCCGGGCCTCGGCCGGGAAGCGCCAGGCCCTGGAGGAGTTCTACTGGATGATCCAGGAATTCAGGGTTTCGTTGTTCGCTCAGGAGATGAAAACCGCCTACCCGGTGTCGGAAAAGCGCTTGCAACGGAAGCTGGAGGAGATACGCAGGATGGTGTGAGCCGGGTCAAATCATGCGCCGGCGCTGGAGCCACGCGGTGACGGAGACCTTCAGGTCCGCGTCCAGGCGCAAGAATTCCGCGGCCTGCTGGGGCACGTTGCCGTAGAAGGCCAGGGCAAGGGCCAGGGGAAGCCAGGCCGCCCACGGATGGCGCGTCGCCACGGTCAGGCACAGGGCGAAAGGCAGGCCCAGCTCGTAAAAATGGTTGTTGATGAAGGGCAGGTACCGCGCCTGGCCCGCTCCCACCTTCACCTTCCACTTCAGCGCCACCTTGGCCAGTTCCACGGCAAGATGCAGCAGGAAGAACACCCCCACCAGGGGCATGGCGAGGGATAGCACCCCCATGGCGGCAGCCAGAAAGACCATCTCCAGGGGATAGAGCCTGCGTGCGATGAGGCCGCGGATGCGTTCGTGGCCCACCCGGGCGCCGTAGGTGGATGTCCCGGCCTTCCGGTCCTTTTGCTGGTCCAGGTCCTGGTGCCAGAGGATGCCCTCGAAGCCCAGGACAAAGGATAGCCCGATCCATGCCGCGGCGAACACCAGGGCGGGCAGGGGCGGGGCCGCCCGCCCAAGGAACAGGGAGGTCATGATGACCGCGGGCAGCCCCATGGCGGCCGTGCCGTCGGCAAAGACCCCCCAGGCGCCTCTCTCCTTGAGCCGGAGGGGAGGCAGGGAGTAAGCGCCGGCCAGGATGAACTCCACCGCCGCCAAGCCGGCGAAGAGCGGGCTTAGCAGGGCAAGGGGGAAGCTCGCCACGGCCCCAACCAGGGGCAGCAGGAGCACCGGCACCCGCGCCTTGGCGGACAGGGGGCGCATGGAGTTTTTTTTGCCCGCCGCCATGTCGGCCTCCATGTCCGCCCATTCGTTGGCCGCGTGGCCGAACGCCGCGGCCAGGCAAATGAACCACAGGCCCCTGGCGGCAAGCGACAGCATTTCCAGGGGGGGCGTTTCCAGCAGCATTCCCAGCCCCAGCGCGGCGCACAAGAGGGGCGGGATCTTGAACCGCCACCAGTGGCGGACCCGGTAGGGTCGGAAATGTTCGAACACCGCCCGGCGGTCCATCAGCTCTCTGATCCCCCTAGCACGTCCGCCAGGTCCAGCTTGAGGTGTTTCCACACGTCTTGGAACATGGGCGTCAGTCCATGGAAGGAAGGCCCAGTTCCCTGGCGGTTTTTTCCTGCGCTTGGACCCGGTCCACGGACTCCCTTTGCAAATCCTTGGCCTTGTTCATCGCCTTCACCTGGTCGGCGTAGGGGTTGAGGGAAGAGTCGTCCCCGCCGGAACACGCGCAAAAAGCCAGGCAAAGGGAAAGGAGCGCGAAAAGGGACGCAAGGGTTCTCATGATGTCACCTCCGATGTTCCCCAGCGGCCGCATGGGAAGGGCGGACGTTGCCGCGGGTTTGCGGGAGCTGGCCGTCCCCTGTGGAAACCAGGGTTACATGATGGACTATCCCCTATATACCACGCTCCCCACGGCGGCCAAAAGGGATAATACCAGCGCCGCCAGGGCCGAAAAGGACAGGGCTTCCCACTTTCCGGGAGGGGGCGGCCCGGGCGGGGACTCCTTTGGGGAAAAGGCCTCCGCCGCGAGAAACCCTGCCGCCAGCAGAAGCGCCACCACGGGGGTCAGCGGCGGGGGCATGTCCACCTCGTCCCCGGACACGTGGATGGAGATGTTCTCCAACTCGTGCCGGAGTTTTTCCTCGGACCATTGAGGGTGCTCTTCCCGCAGGGCCCGGGCCAGACGAGCGCGTTTCTGCTCCGCCGCTTTTTGTACCGCGCGCTCATAGGCGGCCCGGGGCGCGCGGGCGGGGACCAGGCTCTGGTCCAGGGCCAGGTACAGCCCGGCGTAGGCGGCGCAAGCCACCCCCAGGGAGGCGGCCGCCACGGCCGTTTTTCCCCGGAGCCGGGAGGCCGGCGCCACGGCCTGCTGGTAGCGCATCCAGGGCCGGGAAACCCACCACGCGGCCGGAAAAAGCGCGCCCAGGCCCACCGCCCACACCAGCCAAGGGGCGGCCAGACCGGAATCGGCCCAGGCGGCGGGGTCCCCGAACCGGTAGTAGGCCCCCAGCACCAGGTAGGCCAGGCCCCCGCAGACGCCCGCCATGGCGAACAGGGCCAGGAAAGCCGCCAGGTTCCCCTTTCTCGCCTCAAGGCATTTTCCCGCCCCCCAGGCCGCGGCAAGACCCAGGGCCAGGTTCACCGCGATGCCGGAAAAGGCATAGGCCAGGTGGGCCAAAGATCCTTCCTCCGGCCCGGCGGCTTCCACCCGGCCGCCTCCCAGCAGGCTGATGCGGATGGCCTCCACCCGTCCGCCCGCCGCCAGGGCGAAGGCCGCGTGGCCCAGGACCTCGTGGGCGGCCGTGGCGGCCCGGGAAGCCAAGATGAGCAGGGAAAGCAGGGCCAAATCCAGCCAGAAGAAGGTGGCAAGCCGCCCTTTCATGGCCGGCCCGCCAGGCCCAGGACCAGGGATTTCGCGGATTGCAGAAAGCGGTTTTTCTGCGCCACGCCCCACGGCCCGGGAGAAAACCGGATGGAAGGCGGGGGAACGACGGGTCCCCCGGGACGGACGAACCGCCCCGATGCCGCCTCTTCCAGGACCTCGGCGAACAGGTCCCGGTAGGCGGCGGCCGCCCGGGAAAGGGAAAAGCGGTCAGCCACCGTTTCCCGGGCGTTTTTCCCCATGCGGGCCAGGGCTTCCCGGTCGGCATCCAGGTGAAGGACCGCCCCGGCCATGGCGGCGGGGTCTCCCACCGGGACCAGCAGGCCGTTTTCGCCGTGGGAAACCGCCTCGGGCACCCCGCTATCTGCCCGGGCCGCCACGGGCACGCATCCGGCGGCCATGGCCTCCAGGAGGACCAGGGGCAGGCCCTCGAACGCCGAGGGAAGCAGCAGCACGTCGTGGCGGGCAAACGCTTCCGCCAGGACGTGCGGGGCCTCCGGGGGCCGGATGTCCACCAGCCCCCGGGCGCGCAGGGGGGCCAGGCGGTCCGCCAGCGCGTCCTTGTCCGGCCCGTCGCCGTAGAGGGTCAGCCGGAAGGGCACGCCGTTTTCCGCCAGGAGGAAGGCGGTTTCGGCCAGGTCCATCACCCGTTTCTGCCGGGTCTCCATGCGTCCGGCCCACACCAGGGACAGGGGGCGGCCCTCGGAGCGTGCAGCGGCGGGGGGCGGCGTCACGCCGCAGGGGATGCAGGCCACGCGGCCGGAATGGCCGGGCAGCAGGCCGGTGGTTTTGCGGGCCAGAAGGGCGCTCACCGCCACCACCCGGTTGGCGAACGGTGCGATCCTGGCGGCGTGGTCGAGGTGTACCGGCTCGTCGGAGTGCACGGCCGCGACCACGGCCACGGCGTCCGGCAGCAGGGATGCGGCGCAGGAGAACTCTTCGTCGTACCCCGGCAAATACACGCAGGGCGAGTTGTGGGCCAAAAACCGCGAAAGCCTTCTCCAGCGCAGCACCCAGCCTTCGCGCCGCCGGGTTCCCAACCGGCAATGAGGGGTGCCTGCGGGCAGGGGAAACCCGTTTTCCGGCTCCGCCGGGCGGGTGAACAGCAGGCGCGCGTCCACGCCGCCCTTGCACAGTTCCCTTGCCAGGGCGGCATGGAAGGTGTTGACCCCGTTCATCTCCCACCGCGGGGAGCCGAAGAAGACCCGGATGCCCATGGCGGCCTCAGCCTTGCCGCAAACGCCCCGGAACCGGGGCGGCGTCCGGTTCCCGGACCGGGGCCCGCTCCTCGGGGGGAAGGCTTCGGGCGTGTCGGCGGGGGAAGAAGGCCGGGGGGGAAATCCACGGCTCCACGTCCGGGGGCGTGAACCTTCTGGAAGACAAGGGTGTCAGGCGGCCCTCCTTATGCTTTGCTCGATGTCCTGCCACACCTTCCACTCCTTGCGGCCGAACTCGTGGTACACGTGGATGAACCGGGGCCGGATGCGCTTCCTCCCGGGGAGGTCGAAGACCAGGCCGCCGCGGTAGCGGAGCTCGTTCTTGTGGTAATCCGCGATGAAGTTGAATTCCACGGGCAGCCGGGGGGCGTGCTCCCTGTGGAAATCCCAGGTGGTCACCGCCAGGGTGCCCTGGTCCCGCACCGTCCAGCCGGGTTCGTCAAACGCCTGCATGGTGTGCCGGTGCCAGGTTTCCAGAAACCTCGCACCGCGCTGGTCGAACACGAACACTCCGCCGTTTTCCTGGACCCACTTGGGGTCGGTTATGGTTACGCCGAACGTCTTTTGGGCAGCTTCCATGAAGTGGCCGCACCGGCACTGGAAAATATTTTGCCCCGTCGAATCCCGCCAGGCGCCGGTATCCTGGTCGAACCAAAAGCCCAGCTTTTCTTTGACCTCCCTTGCAAGGGCCAGGTGAAGATTTTCGTCGGAAAGCAGGCGGCCGGAAGCATCGCTCCAGGTTCTTCGGTCGTGGTCCCGGACGAATTCGCCTTTCACGTAGAGTCTTAGAAACCACCGCCACCAGGCGGCCCGGGCAAGCTCCCCAAAAATCCCGGGCAAAAGCGCCAGCCGGCCGGCCACGGTCATGTACCAGGCGACCAGGCGGTCCAGTTCCCTTTTCTTTTCCACCAGTTCCGGGGTGACCACCCCCAGGCTGCGGTCCAATTCCTGAAGCATGTTCAGCAGGGGCCGGGTGCGCTCCCGCATGGCGGCCAGACAGCCGCAGTCAAAGGCGTAGGGCCCGAACTCCTCGATGGGGCAGTGGTCCGGGGCAAAGGCGACGGGCTCGGCCGCCGCGGAAAAGACCTTGTCCACGCCTTTGCGGACGGCCAGGACGTCCGCGTCCAGGTAGCAGTAGCGGGGGCCTTTGGGCAGGATGCGGTGCAGGCTGGTCTTCAGCCAGATGGCGGCCTGGGCGTGGGACAGGCGCTCCGGGGGGGCGACCGGGATCACCGCGTCGTGGCGGATGGGGATTTCGTTTCTGCCCGGATCCGTGACCACCAGTACGGGAAGGCGGGAGAACGCCCGCAGGTGCCTGATGGCCACGGCAAGCGTTTCCACGTGTTCCCGGGGGCCGCACACGGCGAATACGTAGGCTTTTTCCATGGGGCTCGCTTACCCTTGGGCCAGAAGACAAATCCAGGGCAAAAGGATACCAATTCCCCTTGCTCCTGGAAAGAACTCGGCGTTTTACTTGGCAAAAGCCAGCATCCACACCCCCAGGACCAGGAACAGGGCGCCCGATACCATCCGCGCGGCGGTGGGGCTCACCGCCTTGCCCACCAGGCCGCCGGCGGCCACCGCCAAAAGGCTGCTGGCGATGAGCGCGCCCGCCGCCCCCAGAAAAACCGCAAGCCTGGACCCGCCGGAGGAGGCGGAAAACCCGAAGGTGGCCAACTGGGTCTTGTCACCGAGTTCGGCCAGGAACACCACCACAAAAGTCTTGCCCAACAGGCTTAAATCCATGATTATTCTCCCTGCCCAGGGTGGTGGGGCCCTTGCGCAATGCCAGTTGCATGTGTAACATTTGGTAAATTAAACCCCAACACACCCCGGTGTCCACGGAGACCGTAAAGGCCCCTATGCCGCCGCGCGGATGCGGGGCGGCTGGTTGAGCGGCATGGAAGCAACGACATACCATATTCACCCCCGGTGCGCACGGAGGATTGTTTTCGCCGCCGTCCTGGCCCTGGCCCTGGCCGCGTCCGGGTGTTCCCAGCCGGACTCCATGGCCGCCATCAAGGCCTCGGGCACTCTCGTTGTCCTGTCCTCCAATTCCTTCCACGGCGTCTATTACTACCAGGACGACCCCCGGGGGTTCGAGTACGAGCTTTGCAAGGCGTTCGCCGATTACCTGGGTGTGCGTCTCCATGTTTTGACCCCTCCCCTGGAAAAACGCATGGCCATGCTCGAGAAGGGCAAGGCCTACATGGTGGCCGCGGGGCTCCACGCCACGGACAGGGGCTCGGAGCACCTGGATTATTCCGTGCCTTACAGGCAGGTGACCCAGCACGTGGTGGTCAACCGGTTCAACCGCGGCATCCACTGCTGGGAAGACCTGGCCGGCCGCATGGTCCACGTGCGCAGAGGCGGGTTTTTCGAGTACCTGTTGCGCGCAAGGGCCGGTCAGGCGCCTTCCTTCACCCTGGTGGCGCACTCCGAGGGCGGCCAGGAGTTTTTCCTGGAGGACGTGCACTCCCGGGAGATCGAGGCCACCGTGGCGGACGAACACGTGGCCCTCATGGCCCGGCGGCGCCACCCGGATCTTGTCCTGGCCTTCCCCCTGGAGGGAAAACGCCCCCTGGCCTGGGCCGTGAAAAAGGGCGACGCCCGCCTCCTGGAAAAGATGAACAAGTTTTTGCTCCAGGCCAAGGCGGACGGCACCGTGGACCGGCTGTGGAACAAGTACTACAAGGGCCTGGAGGATTTCGACTACCTGGACCTCAAGCGGTTCCACCGCCGGCTCAAGACCCGGCTGCCCCGCTACCGGGACGCCATCGTGCAGGCGGCCCGGGAAAACGGGTTCGACTGGCGGCTCATCGCCGCGGTCACCTACCAGGAGTCCCATTTCAACCCCCGGGCGGAAAGCTACACCGGGGTCCGCGGCCTCATGCAGCTCACCGAGACCACGGCCGAGGAGATGGGCGTCACCGACCGCCTGGACCCCAAGCAGAACATCCTGGCCGGGGTGGCCTACCTGCGGAAGCTGTATGACCGCTTCAAGGACATTCCCGAACCGGACCGCATGCTCTTTACCCTGGCCGCCTACAACGTGGGCTACGGCCACGTGCAGGACGCCCGGAACCTCGCCTCCGACCAGGGCATGGACCCGAACTCCTGGTCCGCGGTTTCCAAAACCCTTCCGCTTTTGCGCCTGCGCAAGTACTACCGCAACACGACCTACGGCTACTGCCGCGGCACCGAACCCGTGCGCTACGTCAACCGGGTGCTCACCTACTACGACATCCTCACCAAGAAGGCCGTCATCCTCAGGAGGGTTTAGTACCTCTTACAGTCCCAAGCCCGGCTTGCCGCCGGCGGCGGTGATGAGCAGGTCCGCGAGGATCCAGCCGCAGATGGCCAGGGACTCGGGGTCGAGGTACAAAGGGGCGGTCTTGTCCCACAGGACCTTGGCCGTGGCGGGAAAGTCCTCGTCCCCGTCGTTGAACAGGACCAGGGCGGGGAGGTTGGGCAGGACGGCGAAGGCGGCGGCCACGTCGTAGGGGTAATCCTGTTCCGGCGGCGCGCCGCCCCGTTTTTGGACGGCGCCGGCCAGTTCTTCCGGCTTGCCGGAGAAGGCCCGGGCCAGGGCGTGCTCCACGTTGGCGGCGTAGGCCCTGGCAAAGGGCGCGGCGTCGGCAAAGTCCCGGTAGGAGGCCCACCCGCCGGGAGGGGGCGGGGAGGCGGGAAACCGCAGCACCCAGTTGAACAGGGCCACGCACACCGGCAGGCGCGGCGTTTCGCCCTCCGGCCCCGTGACGCCCTCCGGACCCACGCGGTAGGCGCGGTCCAGGAAGGGCAGGCAAAGCGCGCCGTCCTTGAGGGCCACTCCCGCGGCCGCGGCCACCCGCGAAAGGTCCGCGGCCCGGATCTTCTCCAGGTAGCCCTGGTAGGTCTGCGCAAACGCCCCGTGGGGGTCTATTTCCATCCGCCGATCAGGTGCAGGTGGAGATGGAAAACGAGCTGGCCGCCGCCGCGCTCCACGTTGAAGAAAAGTCTGTAACCCGACTTGTCGATCCCCTGGTCCGCGGCCATCTTCCGGGCGGTGAACAAAAGGTCCGCCACGATGCCGCGGTCCTCCTCCTCAAGATCGTTGATGGACCGGATGTGTTTCTTGGGAACGATGAGAAGGTGCACCGGCGCCTGGGGATGGATGTCTTTGAACACCACCAGGCTGTCGGTCTCGCGCAGAAATTCGGTGTCCATCTGTCCGGCCGCGATCTTGCAGAACAGGCAGTCTTCCCCCATGTGTTCCTCCCTACAGGGCTTTGTGGTTTCGGTTGCTCAGCGGTTGGTGTGCGCGCGGTCCGTCTCCGGCGGGGCAAGATGACCCGCGGGCCGGACCGGACCGCACGCCGCCTCCGGGGAGAACTCCCAGGACCCCCGGCGGTCCGGGCGGGTGAGCGCGTTTTCCAGCAGGCGCAGAAACTGCCGCCGGGAAACGGGCGTGGCGCCCATGCGCAGCAGGTGGCCCGTTACCATCTGGCAGTCAATAAAATCAAAATCCCACTGCGTCAACTGCCCGGCAAGCGCGGCCAGGGCGGCCTTGGACGCGTCCGGGACCAGGTGGAACATGGACTCGCCGAAAAAGCACCGACCCAGGGAAACGCCGTACAGCCCCCCGGCCAGTTCCCCGCCGGCCCAGGTCTCCACGCTGTGGGCGTATCCCTGCCGGTGGAGTTCCTCGTAGGCGGTGATCATTTCCGGGGTGAGCCAGGTGCCGTGCCCTAAGCGTTCCCGAAGCTCCGCGCACAGGCGGATGACCCGGGAAAAGGCGCGGTCCATGCTGAAGGTGAACCTTCCCTGGCGCAGGATGCGGCCAAGGCGGCGGGAGATGTGGATGCGGTCCGGGAAAAGGAGCATGCGGGGGTCCGGGGACCACCACAAGATAGGCTCCGTTGGCCCGTACCAGGGGAAGATGCCCTGGCGGTAGGCGCAAAGGAGCCTTTCCGTGTTCAAATCGCCGCCCACGGCGATGAGGCCGTCGGCGCGGGACAACCGGGGATCGGGGAAAACGCACTCCTCACCCAGGGCGAATACGGGCACCTTATTTCCCTCTGAGGGTATAGGTGAAGGATAGCTTGCCGTCCTTTTCGTCCACCTTCACCTTTCCGCCCCCCTTGAGCCTGCCGAAGAGCATCTCGTCGGCCAGGACGTCCTTGATCTCCGACTGGATGACCCGGGAAAGGGGGCGCGCGCCGAACTTGGGGTCGTACCCCTTTTCCCCCAGCCAGGTCCGGGCGGCCTCCGTGAGTTCCACGGAAACCTTGCGGCTGGCCAGCTGGCCGGAAAGCTCGGCCATGAACTTGTCCACGATGCGCCCCATGATGCCCGTGTCCAGGTTGGAAAAGGCCACGATCTGGTCCAGCCGGTTCCTAAACTCCGGCGAGAAGGTCTTTTCCACGGCCTTCATGCCCTTGTCCGAAGACGCGCCGGACGCGCCGAACCCGATGGTGTTGGCGTCCATCTCCCGTGCCCCGGCGTTGGAAGTCATGATGAGGATCACGTTCCTGAAGTCCGCCTTTTTGCCGTTGTTGTCCGTCAACGTGGCGTGGTCCATGACCTGGAGCAGGATGTTGAACACGTCCGGGTGAGCCTTTTCCAGCTCGTCCAGAAGCAGGACCGCGTGGGGGGTTTTCCTTATCTGGTCGGTGAGCATGCCGCCCTGGTCGAACCCCACGTAGCCCGGGGGCGCGCCGATGAGCCGCGCCACGGCGTGCTTTTCCATGTACTCGCTCATATCGAAGCGCACAAAGGCGATGCCCAGGATTTTGGCCAGTTGCAGCGCCACCTCGGTCTTGCCCACGCCCGTGGGGCCGATGAACAGGTAGGAGCCCACCGGCCGGGTGGGGGCGGAAAGCCCGGCCCGGGACCGCTTGATGGCCCGCACCACGCTTTTGATGGCCGGGTCCTGGCCGTAGACCACGGATTTTAGCGCCGATTCCAGCTTGGAGAGGCGCTGGCGGTCCGAGGAGGACACGCTGCGCTGGGGGATGCGGGCCATGTGGGCCACGATCTTTTCCACGTCTGCGGGCACGATGCGCGTCTTTTTCTTTTTGGCCATGACCGCGGCCGCGCCCACTTCGTCCATGACGTCGATGGCCTTGTCCGGCAGGAAGCGGTCGTTTAAGTGCCGGGCGGAAAGCTCCACGCAGGCTTTCAGGGCGTTGTCCGTGTAGCGCACCCCGTGGTGCCGTTCGTAGCGCTCCCGCAGGCCCTTCAAGATCTTCACGCTCTCGGGTACCGACGGCTCCAGCACCTCCACCTTCTCGAACCGGCGGGAAAGGGCCCGGTCCTTTTCAAAGTGGCTCTTGTACTCCTCCCAGGTGGAGGAGCCGATGCACCGGAGCTCGCCCGAGGCCAGCACGGGCTTCAGGATGTTGGAGGCGTCCATGGAGCTTCCCGTGGTGGAGCCCGCGCCCACCACGGTGTGGATCTCGTCGATGAACAAGATGGCGTTGTCCGCCTCCTTCACCGCGTTGATCACGGCTTTTAGCCGTTCCTCGAACTCGCCGCGGAACTTGGTGCCCGCCAGAAGCCCGCCCATGTCCAGGGCGTAGATCTGGGCGTCCCGGAGAGATTCGCACACGTCGCCGTCGCGCACCTTGAGCGCCAGACCCTCCACCAGGGCGGTCTTGCCCACGCCGGTGTCGCCCACGAAAATGGGGTTGTTCTTGCGGCGGCGGGAAAGAATCTGCTGGGCGCGCCGAAGCTCCGGCTCCCTGCCGATCAGGGGATCCAAACGCCCCTTCTTGGCCTTTTCCACCAGGTTCACGGCAAAGGCCTCCAGGGGATCGCTCAAGTCCTTCTTCTCCTGGGAGTCGTCGTCCTCCTTTAGGGCCTTCCTCCGGGGACGATGGGCCGGCGCGCCGTGGGAGATGTAATTGAGCACGTCTATGCGGCGCACGCCCTCGGTCTCCAAAAAGTACACGGCGTGGGAGTCCTTCTCCAGGAAGATGGCGGCCAGGATGTCGCCCACCTCCACCTGTTTCTTGCCCGAGGACTCCACATGGCCCACGGCGCGCTGGAGCATGCGGGCGAACCCCACCGTCTGCTGGAGCACGTAGTCGTCGTCGCCGGGGACCGCCTCCATGGAGGATTCGAAGAAGTTCTCCAGTTCCGTGCGCAAGCGTTCGATGCTGGCGCCGCAGGCGGTGAGGATGCGGGCGCCCGCCCGGTCGTTCAGCAGGGCGTAGAGAATGTGCTCGATGCACAAATATTCATGCCGCCTGGCCTTGGCCTCGTTGACGGCCTGGCCGATGGCTGATTCCAGTTCCTTGCTTATCATGGCTCATCCTTTGCGCCGCGGAAGGGAAAAGCCGCTTCTGCGGCAGGCGAGTTCTTGTCTGGTGCATGGGCCCGATGGGAACGGGCCGATGGAACGGTAAAAGATCCGCCTATTCCGGCTCCATGGAACAACGGAGCGGGAAGCCGTGTTCGCGGGCCAGGCGGTGCACGGTGTGTATCTTGGTTTCCGCCACCTCGGCGGTGTAGACGCCGGCCACGCCGACGCCGTTCAGATGGACGTTCCACATGATGCGGGATGCTTCGGCCGACGGCTTGTGAAAGACCGTCCTTAGCACCTCTACCACGAAATCCATGGTCGTGTAGTCGTCGTTGTGCAGAAGGACCCGGTACATGGAAGGGCGCTGGGTGCGGGTACGTACGGTCTGCTCTTCTTCGGGTCGCCAGGGGGCCACGGTGTTGTCCTCCTCCCGCGGAAGGGAAGCAGCCTGCTCGTACTGAATGGTACTAGGTAACCGTTATCCTTGCTTATCATAGTAAGGACCCGGCCGTTAAAAATCAAGGCCGCCAGGCCCGGGCCGGCCCGAATCCCAGGTTCGACAACCGGCAGGCTGTGATTTATATTAGGATGAATCACGGGGGGTGCAGACGACCTCAAGGGTGGATTTTCGCCCTCACCAAGGCCCTGGAAAAGGGCCGGAAAGCAACCATGGCCTCGCCCTTTTTCCGCATCGTGGCCCTGTTGGCCGCGTTCCTGTTTTTCCTGCCCCAATCTTCCTTCGCTCTGACCACGGCCGAGGAAAAGGAGCTGGGCCGGGAGTTCATGCAGGAGGTCCGCCGCCGCTATGAGCTGATACAGGACCCGGTGATCCTGGAATACGTGAACCGCGTGGGGCAGAGGGTGCTCGAGGCCGCCGGCCCCCAGCCCTTTGACTACCGGTTCTACGTGGTGCGGGAGAACATGTACAACGCCTTTGCCGGGCCCGGGGGCCACGTGTTCATCCACTCCGGGCTTCTGGCGGCCATGGAGAGCGAAGAGGAGCTTGCGGGCATCCTGGCCCACGAAGTCGCCCACGTGACCTGCCGCCACATTTCCGAAAAGATTTCCCGGGGCAACAAGATCCAGATGGCGGCTTTGGCCGGTATGGTGGCCAGCCTGTTTCTGGGGGGCGGCGCCGCGACCAACGCCCTGGCCGCCGGGTCCATCGCCGCCGGGGTCCAGGCCAGCCTGGCCTACAGTCGCCGCGACGAGATGCAGGCCGATGAGGTGGGGCTCATGTACCTGGCCCAGGCCGGCTACAGCCCCCGTGGTTTGCAGGACATACTGGAAAAGATCCGGAGGAAGAACTGGTTCGGCACGGACCAGGTCCCCGGCTACCTTTCCACCCACCCGGCGGCCGAGGACAGGAGCGCCTACATCGAAACCTGGATCGCCACCCATCCGGACGAGCCCAAGGCTCCTGTCCCGGGCAACGACGTTGCCTTTCACAAGGTCAAGGGCCGTTTGATCGCCCTGTATGGGAGCCCCCGGTCGGCCCGGCAATTCCTGGCCCGCAGGGTGGAGGCGGACGGCAAGGACGCCGCGGCCCGCTACGCCCTGGGGGTGTTCCTGATGCGGGAAGGACACCGCGAACAGGCCCTGGACCACCTGAAGGCGGCGGCCAGGCTTCGGCCCTTTGACCCGGACATCCTCTCCGAGCTGGGGCGCGCCTACCTGGAGACCGGAAAGCCCAAGGATGCCGTGGCCGCCCTGTCCGGCGTGCGGGAGGCCCCGGAAAACGCCCAGGTATTGTTTTACCTGGGCCGGGCATACCTGGCCGCCGGGAACCCCGCAAAGGCGGAAAGCGTGCTGAAGAAGACCCTGGAGGCCGACCCGGACCACCTGGAAGCCTTGAATTACCTGGGCCAGGCCGAGGGCAAACTCAAGCGCCTGGCCGAGGCCCATTTCCACCTGGGGGTGTACCACTACAGGAAGGGCGACATTCCCAACGCCAGGTTCCACCTGGAGCGCGCCCTGTCCCGCGTGGTGGATGCCCCTGCCCTGGAGCGATCCATCCGGGAAATCCTGGATTCCCTGCCCTCGCGCTACCAGACCGGCGAGGCCGGGCCCCGGCCGCTTTTCTGACCTGCCGCGGTTTTTCGGCCGTTACCTTGGGTTCCCCCCGTTTTTGACCTTCCGGCAGCAGGCGGAGTTTTTCCATGGACGACACCCGGATCATCCATTCCCTCCACGTCATCGCCCGCGAACACGGTTTTGAACTGAAAGTGGACCTCGCCACCCAGACCTTCTACTTCAACGGCCCGGAGGAGCGCCGCATGGAGCTCATGGAAGCCATCTCCAACTTCATGGCGGGTCAAGGAGGGGCGGAGGAGCCCATGGGGGAGTGCTGAGGGGGCGGATTTCGGACAGGACGTAGCTCCTCGGAGCCTAGCCCCAGTTATTCGCGAAAAATCTCGCCGGATCTAATATTTTAGAAGTATTGATGGTTAATTGGTGGATGATTGATTTGACGTTGGCGGAATTTTTCACCCTTCGGGCTCGTGAATAATCCGGGCTAGGTGGGGGCGTACTTCCTGTAGATGAACAAGAGGGTGAAGAAGAACAGGATCAGCAGGGCGGCCAGGATGAACATCCGGTTCACCAGCCCGGCGAGGCCGAAGACACCGCCTTCGGCCACCAGGGCGTCCACCCGCGCCGTGAGGGTGAGGAGCTTGTCCGCGGTGGCGTCCAACCGGTCGGCCAGCATGAGGAAATCCGGCTTGGGCTCCTCGCCCGGCCCGGGCTGGTAGGCCACCCTGTCCGCCAGCACGCCGGCGCTGTCGATGGTTTTTCGCCAGTTGTCCGCGGTGGCGTCAAGCCGGCCGGTGACCCGGCCCATTTCTTTGGCCACCCCGGACATCTCCCGCGCCGCGGCGGTGATGTCTCCGGCGGCCAGCCTGGCCTGCTCCAGGGTCCTCCCCGATTCCACGAACGCCTCCCTGGCGTTGTCCAGGAGGTTTTGCATGGCGTTCTGGTGAAAGCGCATCTCCTCGGCCAGGCGGGACAGGTCCTCGCGCAGGTCCTCGGGTATGTTCCGGCCCAGGCGCACCAGTTCCTCCACGCTTTCCGCCAGCCCGTTGGCCGAATCCACCAGCGAGCTCACCTGCTCGGTCTGCAACAGGTCGTAGATGAGAAGCTCCATGGACCACTGGCCGTAGCGGGGGGAGTATTCCACGATGCGGCCGATGCGGTCCCCCACCCGGGTCATCTCCTTCACCGCCTCGGTGGCGTTGTCGATGTCGTCCAAAAGCTGGAAGGCTGAAAGGGGGATGGATAGGATGCTCTTGGGCATGGGCCGCGATGGATCGGCCAGTGCCGGAGGCAGACTGGCCACCCGGCCGCCGCCCACGTCAAAGGGAGAGTGGGTCTTGACCCATTCCTCGACCTCGGCCTTGACCCGGGAAAGCTCCTCGGGCTTGAGCAGGTCCGCGGCGATGGAAAGCACGCGGTCAGCGGCCTTCTGGGCGGCGTCCACGGCCACGGGCTGGCACTCGCCGAACAGCTGGGATGCCTCGCCGTATTCCAGGGAATACGCCATGCCCATGGTGAAGGTGATGGCGTCCATCAGGGCCACCCGGGGGTTGGCCGCGGAAACCAGGTTGCCGTAGAGGGGTATGGCTCCGGCTTTCCACTGGACGGCCCGGCGGCGTGTGTCCAGGTCCGGGCAGTCCTCCTTGATGCGGTCCGTGGCCGCGATGAGCAGGCCGGCGAAGGTGGCATGGGTCTCCGCCAGGCGCTGCCTCAGTTCCTGGTCGGTCATCACCGCCTGGACGGGTTGTTGTGAGGCGTCCCCGGCGGCCTGGGCGGGGTAGGCTCCCTGGCGGGCCCTTGGCGCGCAGGCGCACAGGCACAGGGCCAGGAGAAGCCCCGCGAAGAAGGCTGTGCGGATCGGCTCGTGCGCGGATGGATGCATGGAGACTTCCCTCTGGGATCCTTTTTCATGCTACCCCAAAACGAGGGTGGGGAAAACCCCCAAATGTG
>JAFDHW010000262.1 GCA_019308705.1 Deltaproteobacteria bacterium | reverse complement strand
TTCGAACAAAAACGGGAGCTGGAGCGCGTTCATTTCCGGGCAGATCATGTTCGCGCCCTGGCAGGAGATGCCCGCGCAGTCCAGCTGGCCCACGCGCATCTTCTTCACCATGTCCTCGTCGTCGCCCATGATGCCTCCCCAGTAGGCCTTGAACTTGAGGTGGCCCTTTGCCATCTCCTCCACCTTGGGCATCATGATGTTCTCGAACTGGCGGGCCCACCCCACGCCCTTGGGCGCCAGGGTGGCCATCTTGAACACGTAGGTCTTGCCGTCCGCGGCCCGGCCCTGCGCCGGGAACAGGAAGAGCGCACAAACCAGGGCCAGCAGAAGAACAAGGCCGGTGCGACGTGGGGTTCCTGCCATGGGAATGCGCCTTTCCGGATAGAAAGGGTTGACGAAAAAACCGGACGAAAATTTTATGCAAGACCGGTGCCGGATGCGCAGGAGGCCTGGAAAACCTTGGCGGGCGCGTCTTTTGGCGGATTGCGTGAATGCGGGCCGTTGGGCCGCCCGAGGCGTTTTGTCCCCCGGCTTCCGGTATGGCGGGGAGGATTGTCCTGGTCAGCGCAGGTGGTTTTTGCCGGAAAAATAGGGCAGCTTGCGGAGCGCCGGGCTGGTTTTCCACAGCAGCCAGGCAAAACCCTGGGGAGGCTTCATGGGCTCCAGGAACTGCCTGGGGGTCCCCCGGTCGGCCAGCACGCACTCCGCGGCCTGCCACCCGGCGTTGCATGCGCTTTCCATGGAAGATGGCACCTCGGTCCTGATCCAGTCTCCGGCCAGGAAAAAGTTCTTTATGGGCGTGCGCGGCGCGGGCCTTTTCTGCTCCGTGCCCGGCTTGGGGCAGTGGATGGCCATGGGGATGCGGGAGACAAAGCTGTGGGTGACCTTGGCCTCCCTGGCCTGGGGCAGGTACTCGGCCAGCTCGTCGATGGTCTTTTGCACCACCTCCTCGTCGGAAAGGTGCTCCAGGCGCCGGGAATAGATGCAGTTGGTGGTGATGAGCGAGTTTTCCGACGCCCGGTCCGTGTAGATGTTCGCGTAGTCGTAAAAATCGCAGTTCATGTCGTTTTCATCGTAGTTCCGCGCCCAGAACTGCTGGCTGGTGAGCTTTCTGTCGAACCAGATGTAGGTGCTGATATAGGGCGAGGGCTCAAAGGCCGAAAGCCCGGAAAAGGGCTCCCTGTCCATCCAGGCCGCGGGAAGGATGCCGGGCAGGTCTGTTGGCGGCAGGGTGGCGATGACCTGGTCCGCGCGCATCTCGGTGCCGTCCTCAAGCACCACGCCCGCGGCCGGGCCGTCTTGCTCCAGGATGGTGGAAACTCCGGTGTTCAGGATCACCCGGCCGCCGGTCTTTTCGATGATGTCCGCGCATTGGGGCGCGAACATGTCGCCCAAGCCGCCGTCGGCAAAGCCCACGTCGTATTTCCTGCGGCTGATCATGAAATGGAAGAACCGCAGAAGCGCCCCGGCGGAGCAGCACTCGATGGGCGTGTTCATGATGGCCTGGCAGGTGAAGGACCAGAAACGGCGGATGTAGTTTTCCGTGACCCCGAGGGCCCGCAGCACGGACAGGGCGTCGTGGTTGTCCAGGCGCATGACGTCGTCTTCGGAAAGCTGCATGCACACCAAAGAAACCAGGTTGTTGGACAGGATGTCCTTTGCCGGGAAGAAGTCCGGGTTGGCCAGGATGGCGGGCAGGAAGTTGAACGGCGGGGGCAGGGGCGCGATACGAATGTCGATTTCCTTTTGCCCGTCCACGATGGTGATGAACTTGTCCTTTTGCCAGACGATCTTGTCCTCGGTGTCCAGGATGCGCAACAGCTTGCGCATGTTGGGGTATTCGGAAAGGAAGATGTGCGGCCCCACGGTGACCGCGTCCCCGGTTTTCTCGTCTCTCCAGGAGCGCGCGCGGCCTCCCAGGATGGGGGCCTTTTCCAATACCGTCACCGGCACGCCGCTCGCGGAAAGCGCCACCCCGGCGGTAAGCCCCGCCAGCCCCCCTCCCACGATGATCACGTCCGCGTCTTTGGGCGGTTGCTTGTCTGCCATGGATGCCTTCTTTCGTTTTTGGGTGCAAAAAGCGGCCCGTCATTTTTCCACTATCGGTCAATGACCTTATGCTGGCATTTAGCCCCTGTCAAGGAGATCGGAGAAATTTTTTCGACTACCGGTCAGGTCCGGGACGATTTTGCGGCGGGCTTGATGGGCAAGGGCAAAAGGAAGGTGAACTCGCACCCGCCCTTTTTCGAGGGCTTGGCGGACATCTTCCCCCCGTGGCTCTCCACGAGGTCTTTGCATGCGGAAAGCGGGGTCCCTCCCGCCTGCTTCAGGGTGGGGAGCCGGGGAGGCGCGCAGAGCTGTTTAAGAAAATCTTCCGGGAGCGGGGTGTCCTGTTCCACCAGGATGCGGCACAGGCGCTCCCGGGACTTTTTTCCGCCCTTGCCCGGCGGAAGGACCTCCGCGTGGAAGCAAAGGACCGGCGACCGTTTTGCCTCCTTGAGCTTGAGCAGGTTCTCCAAAAAGGTCTGGAACATGCCCACCATGCGGGCGTGGTCGCCCGGGACCACGGGCAGGGACTTGTGGAGGACGGTGGCGTCGTTCTCCTCCAGCACCTCCTTCAGCCCCTGGACAGCCTCGGACAGGGCGCGGCGGAGGTCCACGGTCCGTCCGTGCTCCATTTCCCGGCCCTGGGCGGCGAAAATCCTGTCCAGCACGTCTCTCAAGGCCAGGGCCGAGGACCTCACGCGGATCAGGTAGTTCAGTGCCTGGGGGGGCAGGTGCTCCTCGCACAGGCTCAGCACCCGGTCGGTGAAGGTGAGGATTTTGCGCAGGGGGACCAGGATGTCCTGGGTGGATACCTCTTCCAAGGCACCCAGCTGGCGGGCGGATTTGTGCCGGTCGTTCGCCCTGCGGGCGGTTCTTTCTTGCTCCCTCTTTGCCCTCCGTCGCTCCCGGGCCAGGGGGATCTCCCGTTGCAGGGCCGAAACCAGCCGGAGCAGGTTGCTCTTCAAGACAAAATCATCGGCCCCGGATTTTATGGCCTCCACCGCGGTTTCCACGTCCAACAGGTCCGACAGGGCGATGTAGGGCAGGTTCTGGCCGGACCCCTTGAGCACGGAAAGGGATTTTTCACCCGGAAACCCGCTGAGGTGCCAGTCCGCCACGACGGCGTCCCAAGGCTCGTCGGAAAGGGCGGAAGCCATGTCGGCGCCCCTGTCCACCAACCGGTAGTGGGGAGAAAATCCGTTTTTGGAGAGCATACGCACCAAAGGCGCCACGTCGTCCTGCGCGTCTCCCACGATCAGAACCCGGACGGTTCCGTTCAACGGTTCCTCCCGACGACTGGATCAGGCCGGAATGAACTCCTTTTCCCGGACTTCCTCCAGATAGAGAGCCCCGGTGGGACAAGCGACCTGGCATATGCCGCAGCCCATGCACTTTTCCTGGTCCACCACGGCGGCGCCCAGGCCCTCGTCGATGGTGATGGCGGAAAAGTAGCAGCGGTCCGCGCACTGGCCGCAGGCCTGGCAGACCTCGGCGTCCACGCGGGCGGTGAACCGGCTGGGGTCGCACATTTTGCTGCCGTGCTGGATCATCACGGGCATGGCGATGCAGCAGCACCCGCAGCAGTTGCAGATAAAGTGCAAGCCTTCGGCCCGGTTCATGGTCACGTGCATCAGGCCCGCCTCCTCGCACTCGGAGACGATCTTCAACGCCTCTTCCTTGGACACCAGCCGGCCCGTGCCCCGCTCCAGGGTATAGTCCGCAGCTTTGCCCACCTGGAGGCAGACCTCCACGGGCCGGTCGCACTTGTGGGCGATGAGCCGGCAGGTGCACTTGGTCACGGCGATGGGATCGCTCTGCTCGACGATGTCCGCCACGCTTTCGTAGGCCAGCACCTGGGCGCGGGGGGAAAGGGACTTCTGCACGGGAATGATGCGGGTCATGGGCCGGGGGAGCAGGCTTTCGGCCATCTTGGCGAAGGCGGGCCACTCCTCTTCCATGAACTTCTGCCACAGGTTGTAGAATTCCCGGGTGGCGCCGGGCCACACGATGGAGGCGTCGTGGAACTGCACCACGTCGCGGCACATGCGCCACATGATGCCCTCGGGAGTTTTCTTCTTGAAGGTGAGGCCCCTTATGAAGAGTTCCTGGAG
>JAFDHW010000261.1 GCA_019308705.1 Deltaproteobacteria bacterium | reverse complement strand
GGGGGTGTCCATCTGGAGAAAGCGCTGGTAGCTGATGCGCTGCATCTCGATCAAGTGCGGAATGTCGATGATCTTCTCGATCTTCGCGAAGTCTTTTCTGATACGCTTGATCGGTACGAGTGCCTTGGACATGAATGTCTCCCGTGAGGGTTGTTCGGGCGAAGGTCAACAGGCGGGTTTTCCTGGATGAAGGGGTCCGTCCGCCTGGCGGCGGCCTTTTTCCCGGGCCGCCAAAAGGGAGCCGCCCCGAAGGGCGGGTTTGAGGCGGGCATGCCCGCCAAACAGGCGGCCGCACCCGGGCGAACGCCGGGGTGCGGCCGCCGCCTTGGGCAATGTTTACTTGAGCTCCACCTGGGCGCCCACGCCCTCCAACTGCTCCTTGATCTTTTCCGCGTCTTCCTTGGAAATGCCCTCCTTGACGGGCTTGGGGGCCTCTTCCACCAGCGCCTTGGCTTCTTTCAGGCCCAGGCCGGTGATGGCGCGGACTTCCTTGATCACCTGGATTTTCTTGTCCCCGGCGGAGGTGAGGATCACGTCGAACTCGGTCTTTTCCTCGGCGGCCGCGGCCTCGCCGCCGGCGGCGGGCCCGGCGGCCACGGCCACGGGCGCGGCGGCGGAAACGCCGAACTTGTCCTCAAGCTCCTTGATGAGCTCGGAAAGCTCCAGAACGGTCATGTTGGCGATGAACTCGATTACGTCTTCCTTGGTGACTGCCATGGTTCTTCCTCCTGAAAAACCGCCGTTTCGGCGGGTCCTGTTTGCAACAAACGTTCAGGCTAGGCGGCCTCTTTCTGGTCGCGGATGGCGGAAAGCACGTTCACCATGCGCCTGGGCGCGTCGGCCAGGGCCTGGACCAGTCCCTGGGGCACCGCGTTCATGGCGGACAGAAGCTGGGCCAGAAGCACGTCGCGCGGCGGCAGCTTGGACAGGGCCTTGATCTTGTCCGCGTCCACCTTCTGGCCGCGCAACAACCCGGATCGGATCTCGAACACGCCGTTGTCCTCGGCGAACTTCACAAGGACCTTGGACGGCTCCACCGGGTCGTTGTAGCTTAGGACCAGCGCGGAAGGGCCCACGAAGTCGTCCTTGAGCTTTTCCAGCTCCGTGCCCTCGGCGGCCCGGGCCAAAAGCTTGTTCTTGACCACCTGGTACTCGGCGGATGCTTCGCGCAAGCCGCGCCTCAACTCGCTGATCTTGGCCACATTCAGCCCGCGGTAGTCCGTCAGCACGAAGAACACGGCCTTTTTCGCCCGCTCGTGCAGGTCCGCGACCACCTTGGCCTTTTCATCCCGTTTCACGTTTTACCCACCTCCTTTCGGACTGCCAGTCCCGGAGGGCTTGCAAACAGGCACCAAGCAAGTTCCCTGTCTCGGCAGGCCGGCGTTTTCGCCGATTAAGCGCCATGCGCGCGCCAGCGGTCTCTGACAGCGATTTTGCCGGGATTTCTCCCGGGAAGAACAACGGATGCGCCGCGGGAGCCGACCAACGAACAAAGGGGAGTTTCCTCCCCCCGTCGGTTTTTCCGGGCGCAGGCCGGCGGTTTATTTGACCATTTCCTTGACCGAAGCCGGGTCCACCTTGACCCCCACCCCCATGGTGGAAGAAACGGCGATGCTCTTTAAGTAGGTCCCCTTGGAGGCCGCGGGCTTCAACTTCTGCACCTTGTCCATGAAGGCGGAAAGGTTGTCCAGAAGCTTCTCCTTGCCAAAGGAGAGCTTGCCCATGGGGGCGTGGATGATGCCGGCCTTTTCCACCCGGAAGTCGATCTTGCCGGCTTTCAAGTCCGTCACCGCCTTGGCCAGGTCGAAGGTGACCGTTCCGGTCTTGGCGTTGGGCATAAGCCCGCGGGGACCCAGGATCTTGCCCAGCTTGCCCACCACGCCCATCATGTCCGGGGTGGCCACGGCCTTGTCGAAATCCAGCCAGCCGCCCTGGATCTTTTCGGCCAGCTCCTCGCCGCCCACGTAATCCGCGCCCGCTTCGGCGGCTTCCTTTTCCTTTTCGCCCTTGGCGAAGACGAGCACCCGCACGGATTTTCCCGTGCCGTGGGGCAGGACCACGGTGCCGCGCACCATCTGGTCCGCGTGCCGGGGATCCACCCCCAGCCTCACCGCCACGTCCAGGGTCTCGTCAAAGGACGCAAAAGAGGTGCCCAAAACCAGGTCCAGGGCCTCGCCGAAGGTATAGCGCGCCTGGCGGTCCACCTTTTCCTTGGCTTGCCGAAGCTTCTTGCCGATCTTAGCCATCACACGTATCTCCCGGGCAACGTCCGGAGGCAGGCGGAAATCCGCCCTAGGCCACCTCGATACCCATGCTGCGCGCCGTGCCTTCGATGATCTTGACGGCGGCGTCCAGGTCGTTTGCATTCAGGTCCGGCATCTTCAGGGTGGCGATCTCCTGCACCTGGGCCCTGGTCACCTTGCCCACCTTCTGGGTCTTGGGCTCGGAGGAGCCCTTGTCCAGGTTGGCCGCCTTCAAAAGAAGCACCGAGGCGGGGGGCGTCTTGGTGATGAAGGAAAAGGAGCGGTCCTGGTACACGGTGATCACCACGGGGATGATCATGCCTTCCTGGTCCGCGGTGCGGGCGTTGAACGCCTTGCAGAATTCCATGATATTGACGCCGTGCTGCCCCAGGGCGGGCCCGATGGGCGGACTGGGGTTCGCCTTTCCCGCCGGCACCTGCAGCTTGATTTGCGCTAAAACCTTCTTTGCCATTTGCCCGAAAACCTCGCTTTACTGTTTGGTGACCTGCACGAACTCCAGCTCCACGGGGGTGGCCCTGCCGAAAATGGACACCAAAACCTTCACCTTGCCCTTTTCCGGGTTCACCGTTTCCACCGTGCCGTTGAAGTTGGTAAAGGGTCCGTCGATGACCCGCACCTCGTCGCCCGGCTCGAACTGGTACTTGGGCTGAGGCTTCAATTTCCCCGCTTCGACCTGGTCCACGATGCGGGCGGCCTCCTCGTCGGACAAGGGGGAGGGCTTGTCCTTGCCGCCCAGAAAACCGGTGACCTTGGCGGTGTTGTTCACCAGATGCCAGGTTTCCTCGTCCAGTTCCATCTGGACCAGGATGTAGCCCGGATAGAACTTCCGGGAGGAGGTCTTGCGCTTGCCCTTGACCAGTTCCACCACCTGCTCGGTGGGGATGAGGATCTGGCCGAACTTCTCGGGGTGGGGTGACGCCGCGGCCCGTTCTTCCAGGGCCTGTTTCACCTTGTTTTCAAACCCCGAATAGACGTGCACCACATACCACTTCAAAGCCACGGCACCTCCTTGGGCTGCGCCGAAACGCTGCGCCGGGTCAAAAGGTGTTTCCGCCGGCCCGTCATCAGCCCAGAACCAGCCGGACCAGGTTGGAGAGGGTGATGTCCACCACCCCCAAGAATCCCGAGAAAATGAGCACCAGGATGATCACCACCACGGTGGAGCCCACCGCCTGCTTGCGCGTGGGCCAGGTGACCTTTTTCAACTCCACCTTCACTTCCCGGAGAAACTGGACGCCCTTGCTCGCCACGTTGGCCTTTTGGGGGGCGGTGCGCGCGGGGGCCTGCGCCCGGGGCGCGGGCCCCTGGGCTGACCGCAGCGGCTGGACCTTGCCGCTGTTCTTCGCCGCTTCGCCGGCTTTCCGGCGCCGGGCCTTTTGGGCGGCCTGCTTGCGTTTTTTCTCCGGGTCTTTCTTCTTCTGAAGGCGTCCCATTAACCGTGTGGTCCCATCCGGGGGCCGGCCGGGCGGGTTTTCGCCCGCGCCCCAAAAAAGTTGGCAGGCCAGGAGGGATTCGAACCCCCAACACCCGGATTTGGAGTCCGGTGCTCTGCCGTTAGAGCTACTGGCCTGTGGTTATCGTCCGCGGCGCCCGGTGGGCGCCTCTTTTGTCACTTGGTTTCCCTGTGCACCGTGTGCTTCTGGCAAAACCGGCAATACTTGCGGAACTCCAGCTTGTCCGGGGTGGTCCGCTTGTTCTTGTCCGAGTGGTAGTTGCGCTGCTTGCACTCGGTGCACGCCAGAATGATCTTGGTTCTCAACGCCTGTCCCCTTAATTTCGGGCGGTTATTCGATGATCTTGGACACCACGCCCGCGCCCACGGTGCGGCCGCCTTCGTTATTCGATGATCTTGGACACCACGCCCGCGCCCACGGTGCGGCCGCCTTCGCGGATGGCGAACCGGAGACCCTCTTCCATGGCGATGGGGGTGATCAGCTCGCCGCTGATGGTCACGTTGTCGCCCGGCATGACCATCTCCACCCCCTCGGGCAGGTTCACCACACCGGTCACGTCCGTGGTCCGAAAATAAAACTGCGGACGGTACCCCGTGAAAAACGGCGTGTGCCGACCGCCTTCCTCCTTGGACAACACGTACACCTCCGCCTCAAACTTGGTGTGCGGCGTGATGCTCTTGGGCCGCGCCACCACCTGCCCGCGCTCCACGTCCTCCCGCTTGGTGCCCCGCAAAAGCACGCCGATGTTGTCGCCGGCCTGCCCCTCGTCCAGGATCTTCCTGAACATCTCAACACCCGTGCACACCGTCTTGATCGTCGGACGAATGCCCACGATCTCCACTTCCTCGCCCACACGGATGATCCCTCGCTCCACACGACCCGTCACCACCGTGCCGCGACCGGAAATGGAAAACACGTCCTCGATGGGCATCAAAAAAGGCTTCTCAATGTCCCGCTCCGGCTCCGGAATGAACGTGTCCAACGCGTCCATGAGCTCGAAAATGGGCTTGGCCGCCGGATCGTCCGGACTGTCCGCCTCCAGCGCCTTCAACGCGCTGCCACGGATGATGGGCGTGTCGTCGCCGGGAAACTCGTACTTGTCCAGAAGCTCCCTCAGCTCCAACTCCACCAGCTCGATCAACTCCTCGTCGTCCACCATGTCGCACTTGTTCAAAAACACCACGATCCGCGGCACACCCACCTGCCGGGCCAGAAGAATGTGCTCCCGCGTCTGGGGCATGGGGCCGTCGTCCGCCCCCACCACCAAAATCGCCCCGTCCATCTGCGCCGCACCCGTGATCATGTTCTTGATATAGTCCGCATGCCCCGGACAGTCCACGTGCGCATAGTGACGGTTCGCCGTCTCGTATTCCACGTGAGCCGTGGCTATCGTAATGCCCCGGGCCTTCTCCTCCGGCGCCTTGTCGATCTGGTCGAACGGCGTGTAGTCCGCCCACCCCTTGGCCGCCAACTGCTTGGTGATCGCCGCGGTAAGCGTCGTCTTGCCGTGGTCAATGTGACCGATGGTCCCCACGTTCACATGCGGCTTCTTGCGCTCGAACTTCTGCTTGGCCATGGTCCGTT
>JAFDHW010000260.1 GCA_019308705.1 Deltaproteobacteria bacterium | reverse complement strand
TATTTTATTCGGTGAAATTTTTCATGAATAATTCGGGCTAAGCGAGCCGGATGGGACCGGCGTCCATCAAGGGGCGCGGGCGCGAACATCGGTCCTTTTCCCTCATTCCCCGAATCCCAGGATGTTTGGCGCACCCTTTTTGCCAAAGGCCCGTTCCCGGAATGCATCGGGACTTCCGGGGGGCGGGTCCGGCCGGCATGGGGGCTGGTGGAACACGGTTTGTCCCGGCCGCCGGAAAACGCGCCGGTTTCATGATTTTTCCATGGGGCACGAGTCGAAAACGCGAACATTCCAAAGCGCGGTCTTTGCGGGCTGAGCGCGCCGCCGGCCGCCGGCAAGGCGCACTGCCGGCCCCGGCGCGACCTGCCAAAGCATTTGGGTTCTCATACATGGCGAACAAGAAACGGTCTGTGCTGGTCACCGGCGTTTCCCACTACTGGGGCGGCCGTCTGGCCTCCCTGCTGGAGGAGGACCAGGAGGTCGGGACCCTGATCGGCATCGACTACAAAAAACCCGAGCAAAAATTCAAAAAGCTCGAGTTCTTCCAGATCGAGCCGCACCATCCCCTCCTTGCCGAGCTCCTCACCGTGGCCGAGGTGGACACCATCTGCCATCTTTTGTTCGTGGACGCCTACCGGCCCAGCGAGGAGATTTTTGACCTGAACGTCATGGGGTTCATGGACCTTCTGGCCGCGGCGGCCGCGGGCCAGACGCCCAGGGTGGTCATCATGAGCGACACCCGGGTCTACGGAGCGCACCCCAAAAAGCCCAATTTCCTCCTGGAACACACGGAACTGGCCCAGTCCGCCAGCCACCCTTACGTGTCGGACAGGATCGAGATCGAAAAGTTCGCGGACCGGTTTTCCCGCACCAACGACAAGCCGGAATTGACCATCCTGCGGTTCGCGAATATCCTGGGCCACAAGGCGGACACCCCCATGAAGCGCTACCTGGCGCCGCCGGCCGCGCCCACGGCCTTCGGGTTTGACCCCATGTTCCAGCTGACCCACGAGGAAGACGTTTTGGCGGCGCTTCTCCACGCCCTGAAAACCGATGTTTCCGGGGCATTCAACATCGCGGGCGACGGGGTCATGCCCCTGACCCAGATTTTGCGCATCGGCGACCGGGTTCCCCTGCCCGTGGGCGTGCCGGTGATCAAGATCGGCGGTTTTCTGACCAGGAAGACCTGTTTCCCGGACTCTTTGCCCATTGCGTCGGACTACCTGAAGTTTCCCTGCGTGGGCGAGACCGTGAAAATGAAGGAGGTCCTGGGCTTTACGCCGAAGTATTCCACCCGGCAGACGGCCGAGGACTTCTACGAGAACATGCGCCTTTCCCGATATCTGCCCCGGCCGGCGGGCATCGAGTCCGACCCCCAGGCCAGCGAGCAGCTGGAGGAGTACATCCAGACCCGAAGGCGCGAGGCGGGCTACCTTTTTGAACTGATGCAAGAAATCGAAGACCATGGCCAGGAGCAATAGGGTGGGCGAGGAATCCGGCACCACGACCGGGGCCTTTTGCGCGGCCACCACCGCCAAGGGAACCCCGTGCAAGAACCGTCCGGCAGACGGTTCGCCCTTTTGCTGGCTCCACTCCGCCCAGGGGCCCCGCGCCCGGCAGGCCGGGACCGGGGCGTTTTCCGACCCCGAGCAGATAGAATTGCTCCTCCGTCAGATCCTGGACGAGCTGGTGGCCATCCGCGCGGCCCAGACGCCGCCCGAGCCCGAACACGACGCCCGGGCCGCCATCGCCCTCACGTTTGAGAAGGTGCTGGATTTCCTCACGGAAAAGCTGGAATTCATCAAGCGCCGGGTGGACGGCGAGTACGAGGTGGACGAATGGGGCCGCGACGAGGAGTTCATCCAGGAGATCCGGCCCATCCTCCAGTTCCTCTATTACTCCTACTGGCGGGTGGAGGTGACGGGCATCGAGAACGTACCGGCCGAGGGCCGCTGCCTCATGGCGGCCAACCACTCCGGGGTTCTTCCCTGGGACGCCCTCATGATCGTCGCCGCCATCGGCGAGGAACACCCCCGGCCGCGGCCCGTGCGCGGGCTGTACCTTTCCCTGGGCTCCGAGCTCCCCCTGGTGAACCTGCTCCTGGCCCGGTTGGGCATGGTCCAGGCCCTGCCGGAAAACGCCACCCGGCTGTTGAACAACGACGAGCTGGCCCTGGTGTTCCCCGAGGGCGTCAAGGGCATCGGCAAGCCCTTTTCCGAACGCTACCGCCTGGCCCGGTTCGGTCGGGGCGGGTTCGTACGGGTGGCGCTCCAGACCAGAAGCCCCATCGTGCCGGTCTCCGTGGTGGGGGCCGAGGAAATCCACCCCCACCTGCATAACATCCAGACCCTGGCCTCCCTGCTCAAAATGCCGTATGTTCCCGTCACCCCCACGTTCCCCCTGCTGGGCCCGCTTGGGCTCATCCCCCTGCCCACCAAGTGGTACATCCACTTTGGCGAGCCCATCGAGATCCAGAACATGTCCTACCGGCCCTCCGAAGAGCCCCTTTTGGTGTCCAAGCTCACCAACCAGGTGCGCGACGAGATCCAGAAAAGCATCTGGGAGCGGCTCAAGAAAAGAAGGTCCGTTTTCCGCTGAGCCCTTGCCTCGCCGGCGTTTCCGTTTTATCGGGAAAGGGGGTTTGCCAAGGCGGCGGGTGGAAAGGAATTTTGTCATGCACGACCCGGGACACAAACACTCCCACGGCCACGAGCATCAACCCGCGGCCGTGACCACGTCCGAAAAGCTGGAAAAGCTTCTGGAGCATTGGATCAAGCACAACGAGGACCACGCCGAAACCTTTCGGACCTGGAAGGAGCGGGCGGACGAAGAGGGCCTTTCCCAGGTGGCCGAAGTGCTCAAGGAGGCGGCGGACGCCAACCTTGCCTTGAACAGGAAGATGGCCGCGGCCCTTGAAAGCCTGCGGAAAAAGGGCTGATCGCGCCCCGGCGTGCGGAGGAAAGAGAAAGCACGAGGCGGTATGAGGATTCTCATCACCGGAGGAGCGGGGTTCATCGGCTCCCACCTGGCCCAGGCGTGCCTCGAGCGCGGAGACGAGGTCTATGTGTTGGACGACCTTTCCACGGGCTCCGCGGAGAACCTGGCCCCCATGCAAAAGGACCCCGGCCTTTGTGACCGGCTGTTTTTCACGAAGGGATCCATCCTGGACCGGGAAACCCTGCTGGAGCTGGTGGGCACCTGCGACCAGGTGTTTCACCTGGCCGCCGCGGTGGGCGTGCGCTACATCCTGGACAATCCCCTGGAGAGCATCCGCATCAACATCCAGGGCACAGACGCGGTGCTTTCCCAGTGCGCCCGGTTCCGCAAGAAGGTGCTCATCACCTCCTCGTCCGAGGTCTACGGCAAGCACCTCCACGCACCCCTGAAGGAAACCGACGACATCGTGTACGGCCCCACGGGCAAGTTCCGGTGGTCCTACGCGGCCTCCAAGCTGGTGGACGAGTTCACGGCCCTGGCCTACCACAGAAACCGCGGCCTGGAGGTCATCACCGCCCGGCTGTTCAACACGGTGGGCCCCCGCCAGACCGGGGCCTACGGCATGGTCATCCCCAGGCTGGTCCAGCAGGCGCTCAAAAACGAGCCCCTGACCGTATACGGCACCGGGGCCCAGACCCGCACCTTCACCTACGTCAAGGACGTGGTGCGCGCGCTTTTGTCCCTTATGGACCACCCGGACGCGGTGGGCGGCACCTTCAACGTGGGCGGCACCGAGGAGGTCTCCATCCTGGAACTGGCCCAGCGGATCATCAAGGCCACAGGCTCCTCCTCGGAGATCCGGCTCATCCCCTACGAGGAGGCCTTTCCCGAGGACTTCGAGGATATGCAGCGACGCGTGCCGGACATCTCCCGCATCCGGGAACTCACAGGCTACGTCCCCAAGACGGGCCTGGACGAGATCCTGGCCGAGGTCATCGCCTACATGCGCCAGGCGGGGTAGGACGGCCAACCACGGCTCCCCATCGAGTAGGGGGCGGGTTGCCCCGCCCCCCCTTTCACACCACCGTACGTACGGTTCCGTATACGGCGGTTTGTGTTGAATGTTGAAGTTGCCGGTGCTGATCAAGCAGCGCCACGAGTCCACATGCATCAAAGTATTTCGTGGGCAGAGCCTGGTTCATGTGCGATGCGCCCGCGTTCCACCAGG
>JAFDHW010000259.1 GCA_019308705.1 Deltaproteobacteria bacterium | reverse complement strand
CGAGCCCGATTCGCGCGAGAGCATGAATAATCCGGGCTACACCCGCAGGGTGGCGGTCAGGCGCAAGGGGTGGAGGAGGAGGTCTAGGGCGTCGGTGATGGAGGCCGAGGCGATCTGGGCGCCGCCTAAGGCGTCGACAAAGGCGCCTTCGGCGCCCACCACGGCGATGGACAGGGAGGCTTCCCGGAGCATGAGCAGGTCGTTTCTGCCGTTTCCCACGGCCGCCACGCGGTCGGGACCCAGGTCCCGGATGTAGTCGAGCTTGGCCTGGTCCTGGTTGTCCGCGGGGATGATTACCACCTTGTGGCTCGTTCCGGAAAAGGTTTCGGCCACGGTGCCGTGGGTGTCTGCGGTGACGATGTGGATGGCCAGGTCGTCGGCCAAGGCGTCCAGCCGGTCCATGACCCCGGGCAGCAGCTTGCCGTCGGTGGCCAGCGTGCCGTTGAAGTCCGCCACCAGATGGTGGAGGATTATGGGACCTTTTCCGGGAACGGGTATTTCCATCATGTATGCACCTCCACACCCAGGGCATCCACCCATTGGGCAAAATCCGTGATGGCGTCCAGCCGGCCCAGGGTCACGGGGCGCGGCGGGGAAAACTCGATCCTTATGAAGTCCGGCTCCCGGGCGAAATCCGCCAGTGCGGCGAGGGCGCCCTCGGCTTCGCCGTCCATGACCGGGGCCCCGTGGAGAAGCACCTGCCGTGCCCGGTCTTCCCGCAGTTTCTGAACGCTGACGCCCAGGCGTTCGGCTTCCCACCGCTCCAGGCGGCGCAGGAGGCCCTTGTCCGTGTAGGAGAGGGCCAACCCGGCGAGCTCCATGTTGTTGACCAGCTGCTTCAGGAAGAGCAGGTTGCCCAGGTTCATGCCGCCGGCCAGAAAATGGGCGTTTTCAAGCGCCAGGGAAAGCTCGGCTTCGGCCACGTCCTCGGCGTCCACCAGGAGGGTTTTCACTTCGAGTACCCCGGCGGCCTCGTCCATGCGCCAGACGAGGCGGGCGTCCGCGTTTACCGCCCGGTAGCCCAGTTTGTCCAACACGGGCCGGGCCTGTTGCAAAAGGGGCTGGTTGAAGTCGACGGAGACGTCCTCGAGTTCCACGCTTTTGGTCTGGCCGGACTGGCCGAACCGGGCGACCTTTATGGACACCGGCGAGGTGAACCCCGCGGGCTGCACGGACAGGCCGGAGATTTGCACGGACCGGCTGAACAGGGAAACCCACACGTCCTCGTAGGTGACCCGGGCAAAGGCCGAGAGCTTGGCGATTTCCCCGTCGATTTGCCTGGCCGCGCGGGCGTTGGCCCGGACCTGGACACCCGCGGCGGCCGCCGCGGCCAGCACCACGGCCGCAGCCACGGAAAGGACGATTTTCCGGTTTCTGGTCACCGTGATTTTTCCTCTTGGTAAATTAGTGTACCGGAAACGCTGCCGTTTGTTAACCCGAATTATTCATGAAAAATTTCGTGGAACAGAATATTTTCAATATGTTAGAA
The DNA here is from genome assembly GCA_019308705.1 of Deltaproteobacteria bacterium. Taxonomy (GTDB): domain Bacteria; phylum Desulfobacterota; class Desulfobacteria; order Desulfobacterales; family Desulfatibacillaceae; genus JAHJUF01. The sequence continues at coordinate 2,683 of JAFDHW010000259.1, read as the reverse complement.
GTATTAATGGTTAATTGGTGGATGATGGAAAAATTTGCCTTTGGCGGAATTTTTCACCCTTCGGGCTCGTCTGATTCTTGTCCTGGCAACGTTCATCGGGGCTCGGAATACGAAGAGTATGCCTTCGCCCCTCGCGCCTTGCCAGGACAAGAATCAGGCGTCGTGAATAATCCGGGTTAACAGGGCGGTTGGTTTTCCTGCGCGGGCCCTCCTACAGCCCGGATGCGATGAGCTTGCCCGCGGATCCGGTGCCCTTGAGGATGGCTTCCACAACCGCATCGTCTTTTACGATGGATTCGATTTTGTCGGGGTCGTCCACCTGCTTTTTCAGGTGCTCGCGCAACAGCGCCCGGATGGCCTTTTTTTTGGAATCCACCGAGCCCCAGCCGTAGAGCAAAATCTCGGCCATACAGCCCTGTTCGTCGGCGAAAAAAGCTTCCAGGATGTCCTGGTCGGCCGCCACCTTTTCGATGAACTCCTTGTCGCCCACAAACTCCAGCAGGCGGTTTCTGAAGATGCGGTGCACCGCGTCGGCATCCGCCAGGATGCCCTCGCACAGCTCCCGGTCCTGAGAGGTCAGGCCCGCCTGGATGTATTTCTTCTTCCGGGCCATCTCCTTCAAGCCCATGAAGGTGTCGTAAAGGGTGTACTTGCCCAGGAAGTTCAGGATGCGCACGGGGATGCGGCCGCCAAGGTCCACCCGGTAGGTGTAGATGAGGCCGGTGCGGTTCCTGGACACGTACTCGATGACATAGACCCCGGAGAAGTCCGTGATCCGCACGGTGCCTTTCACGACGGGCTTCCGGGGATGGGTGATGGTCTTGAGGTCCACGATGGCCCGGGCGTGGGGGATGTCGTAGGTGGCCTTGGAGCACAGCACCATGTCCCGGTTAGACACGGGCCAGGGCAGGTCCAGGACCACGTAGACGTCCATGTCGTTTCTGTCCCGCATGGTGATGACGCGCGCCACCTCGCACCAGGGCAGCCACTCCTCGTTGGCGGGCACGTCCCTGAGCACCTCGCCCACGGTCTCCAACTGGGCCTCCACCACGGTGACGGCGCGGATCTCGTGGATGTTGGTGCCCGGGATGGAGCGCTGGTAGGCCTTGATGCCGTTCTTGTCCATGACCATCTTCCACGGCCCGGGCTCTTCGGCCCGGGCCGGGAGCGCGGCCAACAGCATCATCGCTGCCAGGAGGATGCGTTTGATGGCAAGGCTCCTTTCCTGTCGTTTTTGCCGGTGGGGGACGGTAGGGAAATCACAATATGACTGCAATCTTTGTGCCGGGCCAAAAGACGCCGGGCGGGGGGATGGAGCCCGCCGGCCGCGGCGTTTTTACCCATGGGCCGGACGGATTTTACCGCCCGGCGCATTTTTCCGGGCGGACGCGCGCTTCCAGGATGCTGATGAAGGAAGGCCTCCTGGTCTGGGGAAGGTGCGGCAGGGAGGCATGGTCCTCCGGCCGGTGGATTTGCGCGCTGGAAAACCCCAGGGACGCAAGGGATGCGGCGGCGTCCTCCTCGCCGTTGAAGTGGAAGTACATCCTCCCCCGGGCCACGGCTCCGGTCAGGGACAAAAATCCACGCAGCAAGAAGCGGAAGGGCCCCGGGGTGTTCATGATGTTGTCCGAGAGCCACACGCCTCCCGCGTTTTTGGAAAGCATGGCGGCGATGCGGGAGAGCAGGGGAAACAGCACTTCGTCCGGGAAGTAGTTCACCAGGCCCTCGGTGACCACCAGGGTGGGGACCGCCGGGTCCAGGTGGGCGGCGGCCACCTTTTCCAGGGACAGGGGGCCGTCCTTGGCGAGCACGTCGCACGCCGTCACCGTATGGCCCGGGGCCATGGGCCCGGCCTGCTCCAACAGCCGCCGTTTTTTTTCCGCCATGCCCGGCAGGTCCGCCTCCACGTAGCGCACGCCCTTGGGCGCGCCGGAGCGGAAGAACCGCCACCCCCGGGGAGAGAGCCCGCAGGCCAGTTCCAGCACCTGGCCCGCGTCGGTCTCCACCTCGCGCCGCACCAGGTGGTCCAAGAGCACGTGGCGCTGGAGCAGGGCGGTCTCCAGGTCCGAGATGCCCAGCACCCGGTTGGCCGCGGCCATGACGGGCCACTGGGCGCGGTAGGTCACCCGCCCCCACCGGGTGGCCAGCTGCCGGGGGGCCAAGCCGTTGGCGAACCAGGTGTAGCCCGTGGTGTGGGCGGTGATGCTGATGCGGGAGGTGTCTTTGTCAGACATGGCGCTCCAGGGGGTTGGGGTTTCGCCTATTTCGGAGCATGAAGGCCCTGGTGTCAAGAATGGTTTTTTGATTGCCGGCGGTTCACGGTTGTTTCCAAGGGCGCCGGGAGGTTAGCCCGGATTATTCACGAGTTCGATTTGCGCGAGAGCAAGGAAGGAGGAGGGAAGCTGTACTTGTTGTACCGCGACCGCCTCCTGACGCGGCTATCGCGCAAATCGGGCTCGCCGGAAGGGTGAAAAATTCCGCCAAAATCGAAATTCCTTCAAATAGATAGATTCTGTTCAACGAAATCTTTCATGAATAATCCGTCGCCCCTGAAAAAGTCTTTAGTCTCTGATTTTATTTGAAAAAATATTCACTTTGTGTTAACGCATTTTGCGGGTTTTTGGGTGTGATTGGTTCGGAACCTTGCAAAATGTGGGCGGGAAAATTCGTGAAACCGAGACGA